>DASYDA010000027.1:0-1562 GCA_036499865.1 Dongiaceae bacterium
ACCGGACGGCCTGGCATCTGCATGGTTACGCGCGGCCCAGGGGCTTGCAATGCGGCCATCGGGCTGCATACCGCTCATCAGGATTCAACACCCATGATCCTGTTGATCGGCCAGGTCGGTTCGAAAGTATGCGAGCGGGAAGCGTTTCAGGAAATCGATTATCGCCGCATGTTCGGCCCGGTCTCGAAGTGGGTGGCGCAGATCGATCGCGCCGACCGCGTCGCGGAATATATTTCGCGCGCCTTCTACACCGCGACGGCCGGCCGCGCCGGGCCGGTCGTCCTGGTGCTTCCCGAGGACATGCAGGACGAATTGGCGCCGCCCGCTCCCGCTCGGCGCTATCAGCCGGTCTCGGCAAATCCAAATCCCGCGGATCTTGCGGCAGTCCGGCGCATGATCGGCGAGGCACAAAGGCCGTTGCTGGTCGTCGGCGGCTCGCGCTGGAACGCCGCCGCTGTCGCCGATCTGCAGCGGTTCGCGACGAATTTCGGCCTACCTGTTGTAAGCGCGTTCCGGCGGCAGGATCTCTTCGATAACGGCAACCCGCATTATATCGGAGACCTTTCCCCTGGCATGAACCCGGCTCTCGCCGAGAAGGTGAAGTCCGCGGATTTGCTGATCGCCATCGGGACGAGACTGACCGAACTCACCACGGCGAATTATACGCTGATCGATATCCCTTGCCCCAAGCAGCGCCTGATCCACGTCCATCCGGATCCGGAAGAACTCGGACGGGTCTATCAAGCCGATTTGCATATCAATTCCGGCTTCGCGGAATTTGCCGCCGCCGCCGCGGCACTTGAGCCGCTGACGGGGCGCTGGAAGGATTGGGTCGTCGAAGGGCGGCGCAACTACGAGGCCTGGCAACAGCCACAACCTCAACCGGGGGCCCTCAACCTCAGTGAAGTCATGGTGCACCTGCGCGATCGGTTGCCGAAGGACACCATCCTCGCCAACGGCGCTGGAAACTATGCGATCTGGGTGCACCGGTTCATGCGATACGCCGGCTTCCATACCCAATTGTCACCGACGAGCGGGGCCATGGGTTACGGTGTTCCGGCCGCGATCGCAGCGAAGCTCCTGGAACCAGCGCGCACCGTCGTCTGTTTCGCGGGCGACGGCTGCTTCATGATGAACGGACAGGAGCTGGCGACGGCCGCGCATCATGACCTGAAGATCCTGTTCATCGTCATCAATAACGGCATGTACGGGACGATCCGCATGCATCAAGAACGGGAATTTCCGGGCCGGGTGAGCGGAACTTCGCTGAAGAATCCGGATTTCACGGTTCTTGCTCGCGCTTACGGGTTCCATGCCGCTTCGGTATCGACCACGGCGGAGTTTCCGGCAGCCCTGGAGGCGGCTCTGGCTGCACCCGGTTCCGCGCTACTGGAGCTGAAGCTGGACCCGGATGCGATCTCGCCGCGCACGACCATCACGGCCCTGCGCGCAGCCTTGCCGGCGGATCGGCGCTAGCGGCGCGCCGGTCTAAACACCGACTAAATATGGAACTGGAGCAATCCCATCCGCCACAGATCGACGAACCCCTCTACCGTCATCTG
>DASYDA010000028.1:0-9134 GCA_036499865.1 Dongiaceae bacterium
TTGTCCTTCAGCACGGTGAGCGCCTTGGCCTCGCCGCCGGAGGTCCACCAATGGAGCACTTCCACCTGTTCGTCCGCGACGGCCGCGCCGACGCCGAATACCAGCGCGGTGACGCTGGCCATGGCTAGCAGTGATTTACGCATCGTTCTTCCTCCTCAGTGTAAATTCCCAGATTGAAACCGGTTTCTATGACTGATGATCTCTTGTGCGGGAGGCCCTCACACGAGGTCCGCCCGCAGAAGATTCCGCTCCACATGCGAAAGATGTTCATGCATCGCCGCACGTGCCGCTTCGCCGTCATGCCGCGCCAAGGCCGCCACGATCTCCGTATGGTCGCGCAAGGTCATGCGGTCATGGCCGGAGAGATTGGCGTGACGCCCCAAGGCATCGAAGATCGGCGCCAGCATATGCGCCCAGAGGCTATCGACCAGATGCGCCAGCACGGCGTTGCGTGTCGCCTCGGCGAGGCGGACATGGAAAATCCGATCGGCCGGGCGGCTGTCGCGCCCCGCATCGATATCCGCACGCATGAGTTCGATCGCCTGTTCGAGACCACGCAGATCCGCGGGCCGGATTCCCGCCGCCGCCGCAAAGGCGATTTCACCTTCCAGCATCTTCCGCGTGGCGATGAGATCGAAGGGACTCGGCCCCTGATCCGGCAACGAGGCCAAGGCCATATTGGCGCCCAGGCGCGCATTCTTCACGAAGGCGCCGGCGCCGCCGCGCACTTCCACGAGACCGGCGATTTCCAGCGCGATCATCGCCTCGCGCACCACCGGACGGCTCACGCCCAGCTTCTTCGAAAGCTCGCGCTCCGGCGGCAGGCGATCCCCTTCGCGGAATTCGCCACGATCGATCAGGCCGCCGAGCTGCTCGGCAACCTGCTGGTAGAGGCGCTGGGTTTCGACAATTTGGAACGGCATAGCCGGCTTCTTTTTTCTCCCTGCCGGCAGCCTAAACTTCGCGGCCAAGTGGTCAACTGGAAAAGTGGCCCGACCAATTTAATTCGGATCTGGCCAGACACGGCCGACTCCACGCCGGCAAAGCCTTCGAGGCTTAAACGCATTTCTCCAGTTAAATCAGCGTGGTAGCTTGATGAGCGCCCTAAGGCCGCCTTCTGCGCGATTGATCAGAATAATTTCACCGCCCTGAGCCCGCACCACGCTCTTCGCAATCGCCAGTCCAAGCCCGGCCCCGCCCGACTCCCGGTTGCGGGAAGCCTCCAGGCGGAAAAACGGGCGGAACACCTTCTCCAGCTCCGTTTGCGGAATGCCTGGGCCGGCATCGTCCACGGCGATTTCGTATTCCGTTGCGCTGGAGGAGAGGCGAATGTCGGCCTTCTTGCCATAAACGATCGCGTTTTCGATCAGATTGATCAGCGCCCGCTTCAAGGCGATCGGCTGCGCGGTTATCCAGGCCGTGTCGTCCCCCATCGCCGGATCGGCGGAAAGCGTAACGTGATTCAAGCCTTCGACGCTGTCCGCCAGAAGCTGCCGGAGATCGACCTGCATCGCCGGCTCCGGATTGGCATCGGCGCGCGCCAGGGCCAGGGTCGACTTGATCATGGTTTCCATCTCGTCGAGATCGCGCAGCATCTTTTCCCGCTGCTCGGTGTCATCGACGAACTCGGCACGTAGCTTCAGGCGGGTGATCGGCGTGCGCAGGTCATGGGAGATCGCCGCCACCATCTGCATCCGGTCTTCGATCAATCCCTTGATGCGGCCCTGCATTTCATTGAAGGCGCGGGCGGCGCGGCGCACTTCGCGGGCTCCGGTTTCTTTCAGCGGTTCGGTGCGGCCGGAACGGCCCAGCGCTTCCGCGGCGCGGGTCAGCATGTCGAGCGGTCGCGTCACGCGGCGCAAGGCATAGAAACTGAGGCCGAGCACCAGGAACACGCTGACCAGCATCAAGATCAGCAAGCGATAGGAAACCAGAGGCAGGGATTCGATGGTCGCGAATTCGAAATTGATCCAGCTTCCGTCGCGCAACCCGATCGACATCCGGACCGGTTCCAGCCCGCGCGCGCGCTGCTGCGCATCCGGGGCAATACGACCCACCCGGATTTCCACCCAGTTCGAGCTTTTGAGCCGGTCGGATACGGCATGGACCAGATGATACAAGCGGTGATCGACGGAAACACTATCCGGGACCGTGGCCTTGGCCGCAGCCGCGATCGTCATGGAAGGCCCGCTCATCGAAGCAGCGAGGCTCGGGCGCAAGACCGGCGCGGTGTGCTCCAGAAACTCGGCGAAGGTCGCGACCCGCTCGGCGGCGCGCAGATCCTCGACCTCGATCACGGCTTCATTGCGATTGGCATTGTGCAGAACCGCAGTCAGGACCTGCGATGCCGCCAACCCGGCCACCAGAATGAGGGCCAGCCAGCCGAGGATGCTGTCGGGGACGAAGCGCCGCAGAGTCATGGCTGAGTCATGCAGGCAACATCACCTTCCAAGCATGCGCGCGGCAATCATTCGGCATCATTGATCCGTCTTCAACCCCGTCATCGACTCGGTGTGGTTATCCGGCCCGGTTGCCATCTTGCCCGGTTTCCGGTTTTTCGCGCTGGCCATCCGTCGGCTCGCGGGTGACCTCCGGCGCGAACATATACCCGCCGCCGCGCACCGTGGTGATCATCTTCGGCTGCGTGGGATCGGCTTCGATCTTCTTGCGCAGTCGGCCGACCTGCACGTCGATGCTGCGGTCGAAAGGCTGCGCGGCGCGACCCT
The DNA here is from genome assembly GCA_036499865.1 of Dongiaceae bacterium. GTDB lineage: Bacteria > Pseudomonadota > Alphaproteobacteria > Dongiales > Dongiaceae > Dongia. Next base: position 2,727 of record DASYDA010000028.1, read on the forward strand.
TGCAAAGGTCAAGGAGTTGATCGCGCGAAAGGACCCGACGGGGCCGCTGTGCCAACGCCGAGAGAAGATCGAATTCTCCGGCCGAAAGATCGACCTCGCTTCCGGTCGGAGAAAACAACTGGCGTGCACCAAGATCCAAGGCCCAACCATCGAAATAGAGCCGCGGATTCCGCTCGGTCTCCTCCGGCAGCCGCGCCGGTTCATCGGCGCGGCGCAACACGGCGCGGATACGCGCCAGCAATTCGCGGGGATTGAAAGGCTTCGGCAGATAATCGTCGGCACCGAGTTCCAGGCCGACGATACGATCGGTGTCCTCGCCCGCCGCGGTGAGCATGATCACCGGCGTGTGGGCGCTGCTGCCGGAAACGCCGGGAATCCCCTGGGCGCGCAATTGCGCGCAAAGCTGCAATCCCGTCTCTCCAGGCATCATCACATCGAGAACGATGAGATCGATCCGCGCATCCGCCATGGTCTTGCGCATGTCGCGCCCATCCGCTGCGGTGCTGGCGCGAAATCCGTGCTTCTGCAGGAATCGGGATAAAAGGTCTCGAATTTCCCGGTCGTCATCCACGATCAGAATATGCGGTGTTTTTTCCATGATCCTCTTCGATCACCCAGTTCAGGTGTCCTGGTTCTCTCGGCGACCGCTACGATTTGCCGGTCGCGCCGACATCTTGGAGCGTGGCCGGGGCGCGGCGACTGGAAAAGTGTAACCGATTGTAACACCGCAGCGTTACGTCGCACACCGTTACCAATCAACCATTTCCGCGGCATCGTAGGGATGCATTGATAGGCCAATATCCTGGCCAAGCAGGGCGGCAACCGAGACGCTGCCCATCGAAACCAATTTGGAGAATCATGCAAATGATTGAATTCAAGAAAACAGCGGGTACCGCGCGCAAGGTCGGCTTGGCCGCCGCGGCCGCCGCGCTGGTTGCCACCCCAGTCCTGTTCACACATCTGGGAAACGAGGGCGTCACCTTGGGCGTGCCTGCCCATGCCGACGGCAATGCCGTGCAGATGGTTCCGGCGACCTTCGCCGATCTTGCCTCGCGCGTGACCCCGGCGGTCGTGAACATCTCCTCGACCCATGTCGAGACTGCCGATGCCGACAGCCAGGACATGCCCTTCAATGTACCGAAGGGTTCTCCTTTCGAGCAGTTCTTCAAGCAGTTCATGCAGAACCAGGACGGCCAGCACGGCCCGATGAAGCGCAAGGCGACCGCCTTGGGCTCCGGCTTCATCATCGACCCGGCCGGCTATATCGTCACCAACAACCATGTGATCGAATCGGCGACCGAGATCCAGGTCACCACCAATGACGGCACCGATTATCCGGCGAAACTGATCGGCTCCGATCCGAAGACCGATCTTGCGCTATTGAAGATCGAAGCGAAGAAGACCCTTCCCTTCGTTGCCTTCGGCGATTCCGACAAGTCGCGGGTCGGCGACTGGGTGCTCGCGGTCGGCAATCCGTTCGGCCTCGGCGGCACGGTGACGACCGGCATCATCTCGGCGCGCAGCCGCGACATCCATGAAGGTCCGTTCGACGACTTCCTGCAGATCGACGCTTCGATCAACCAGGGCAATTCCGGCGGCCCGACCTTCAACATGAACGGCGACGTTGTCGGCATCAACACGGCGATCTTCTCGCCTTCCGGCGGCAGCGTCGGCATCGGCTTTGCCATTCCGTCCAATCTCGCCAAGCCGATCCTGGCCGAGCTCAAAGACAAGGGCCAGATCCAGCGCGGCTGGCTCGGCGTCGAAATCCAGCAGGTGACGCCGGAGATCGCTTCTGCCATCGGCCTCGACGAGCCGAAGGGCGCGCTGGTCGCCAGCGTGCAGCCGAACAGCCCCGCCGCCAGCGCGAAGCTGCAGCCCGGCGACGTCATCGTCTCCTTCAACGGCCAGGCTATCCATGAAATGCGCGACCTGCCGCGGCTGGTGGCGCAGACCGATCCCAATGCCAAGGCCGATCTCGGCATCGTTCGCGACAAGAAGCAGATGACCGTCTCGGCCACCATCGCCAAGATGAAGAGCGACGACCAGGTCGCCAGCAACGACGACCAGAACGATAATGGCGGCCAGGCCGACAGCAACAACAGCGGCGTCCAGGTCTCTGCCTTGGGTGCGACCCTCGCCGCCGTTACGCCGGCCATCCGCCAGCAGTTCAATCTCGGCGAGGATGTGAAGGGCGTGATTGTGGCGGACCTCGACTCCGATGGTCCGCTCGCCGATCAGGGCATCCGCCCCGGCGATATCATCAAGCGCGTCTCGGACAATGACGTGAGTTCGCCGGAAGACGTGAAGAAGTTGGCCGATCGCGCCAAGGCCGACAAGCAAGGTGTGCTGCTGATGCTGGTCGATCGCCAGGGACGCAGCCTCTTCATCGCCGTCAAACTTGGAGATGCATAAAGGATAATTCGAACAGATAGGACCGAACGGGCTGCGGCCAGCCCCTGCCTCCACGCCCCGCGAGGCCGCAATCGGTCGGTCCTTTCGTCGGCGCGGGCTCCAACCCCATCCCCCGGAGCCCGCGCCGACACCCCTTCCCCCGAATAGTGCCCCTAGATAGACCGTGGCATCCGCCCGTTTTCGATCCCCCAGACTCCCAATGGGCGATCGTGGCGGGCGGATCCGTTTTCGGCTATTGGCCTCTATTGACTGTTACGCCGCTTCATCCGACAGCAGCTTCACCAGGATGTCCCGCCATTGGCTGGTCGGCGGGCGATAGCGGATATCGAGCCCGTTGGCGTCATTGGTGAGAACGACGCCGTAAGTCGGCAGACGGCGCTCCTTGCCATGCAGATCGAGGGCGAAAGAGAAATCGATCCGCTGCCGGGGCGCGATCCAATCCGGCGCATTCCCGATCAGGACTTCGGCCATGTTCATGTTCACGACCGGATAGAACTTCAGGTCGATCGTCACCTTCACGCATTTCAGCAAAAAACGCGGCGATGGCTGGGCTTGCATCTGCAACAACGGTTCATCCTGACGGCTCGAGATCGACTGCACAATCCGGTATGGCGCCGGATCAGCACGTCCACAATCCGCCATAAATACATATGCAGGTTACCAAATCGTTAGGACAGGCCTAATTCGGCGAAGTTGCCCGAAAATGCCTACCGGTTCTTGAAACCGGGCTTCCGCTTTTCCACGAAAGCCGCCATGCCTTCCTTCTGGTCCTCGGTGGCGAAGGTCGAATGGAACAGCCGGCGCTCGAATTTAAGCCCCTCGGCGAGCGTGGTCTCGAAGGCGCGATTGACCGATTCCTTGGCCATCAGCACCGTGGGCAGAGAGAGGTTGGCGATCTTTTCCGCCGCCGCGAGCGCCTCTTCCATCAGCTTCTCCGGTGGCACGACCCGGGCGACCAAGCCGGCGCGCTCGGCCTCGGCCGCATCCATCATCCGCCCGGTCAGGATCAAGTCCATGGCCTTCGCCTTGCCGACGGCGCGGGTCAGGCGCTGGGTGCCGCCGGCTCCGGGGATGATGCCAAGGGTGATCTCCGGCTGGCCGAATTTCGCGTTATCCGCGGCGATGATAATGTCGCACATCATCGCCATCTCGCAGCCGCCCCCGAGCGCGAAACCTGCCACCGCCGCGATGATCGGCTTGCGCGCCACCGCGACCCGTTCCCACTTGTTCGAAATGAAGTCGGAGAGGAACACGTCCATATAGCTCCGGTCCTTCATCTCCTTGATATCGGCGCCAGCAGCGAAGGCCTTCTCCGAACCGGTGATGACGACCGCGCCGATTTCGGTGTCCGCTTCGAAAGCCGCGAGCGCCTGACCGAGCTCCGCCACCAGAGCGTCGCAGAGCGCGTTCAGCGCCTTCGGGCGATTGAGGGTGACGATGCCAACCCGCCCCTTGTGATCGACGATGATGTTTTCGTAGGCAGCGATGGGAGTCTGACTCATGGCGGAAACGCTCACTGGTTCTGCGAGGAAAGAGTGAAGCTCACTTTGCAGGGCCCTTCATCCGGACCCCAGACGTCGATCTTCAGGACGTCACGCTTGCGGCGATAGGTGCCGGTCTTCTGCTTGTCCCAGCCGAGTTGCGGCAGCGTGTCGTCATAGAAATCCAGCACCGCCTGCGGCTTCAGATTTCCATCCGCATAGGCCGTCACGATGCGCCCGAGCGGCGTGTCGAAGACCGTGGATTTGTCGGTCTGCTCCTTGAGACCGTCCGCCAAGGGCAGATCGCTGACCGAGGCGAGATAGTCGATCGCCCAGGTGGGACGGCCATGGAGGCCCAACACCACGACCGACAGGGAAAGCGACAGCAGCAATGCGGCGATCCGGCGGCGCATTTCATAGTCTCCCGAAAAACATGGGCGAAAACATGGGGAGGACCCTTCTAGCCCGGATCGGCGCCAGTGACCAGAGGCCGGATCTACCCCAATCATGTGTCGATTCGGTCAGTCCCCACCCATTCCAACAGCCCGGGTAACATCTTATTAACGGGCCAACGATAATCCTGAGTTTGGATCAATCCCAGGGGCCAATCCTTGACCGTGCTCGACCATCTTTCCTTGCAGGGGCAATACGACTTCAAGTTGGTGGCCCTGTCCTGCGCGATCGCCGTCTTCGCTTCCTTTGCCTCTTTGAATCTGGCGGAGCGCATCCGTTCTTCTTCCGGCGGCGCGCGGCTGCTTTGGTTGACCGGCAGCGCCTTCGCATTGGGCGGCGGCATCTGGTCGATGCATTTCGTCGCCATGCTCGCCTTCTCGATGCCGGTCACCATCTCCTATGAATTCTGGTGGACCCTCGGCTCGATGCTCCTGGCGGTGCTGGCGACCGCCGGCGGTTATGCCTTGATCGCCTTCGGCTCGCTTCAGCCGTCGCGATTGCTGCTGGCCGGCGTCGTCACCGGCACCGGGGTCGCCGTCATGCATTACGCCGGCATGTCGGCGATGGTCATGCAGGCCACCATCGCCTATGACCGGGCCTTGTTTCTGCTGTCGATCGCAATCGCCATCACCGCCGCCACCGTCGCCCTCTGGCTGAGCTTCCGGCTCGAAGGCGCGTGGCATAAACTCGGCGCTTCGATCGTGATGGGGGCCGCCATCGCCGGCATGCATTTCACCGGCATGGGCGCCGCCAGCTTCGCGCTCTGCCTCACCAACGACCCGACATCCGCGGGGATCGACGCACAACTGCTGGCGGTCGCCATCGCCGGCGCCACATTCGTCATTCTCTCGCTCGGCCTCAGTTCCGCTTTATTCGACCAACGGATGGCGCGTCGCGCCACCGTCGATGCCGAGAAGCTGATGCGCAACGAGCGCCGCTACCGTTCCCTGGTCAGCAACAGTTCCGACATCATTGCCGTGCTCGACGCCGAGGGCCGGATCACTTACGAGAGTCCGTCGGCCAAGCGCATCCTCGGCTATGACAGCGCGGCTCTCCTCGGGAGGCCGCTGACCGATTTCGTCATCGCCGAGGACGATGTGGTGGCCCGGAGCTTGATCGAGAGGCTGCGCGGCAGCCGAAAGCCGGAGGCCGGGTCCGACGATGCAGCCAGGATCAAGGGAGAGATCCGCTGTCGCAATGTCGGGGGCGAGACCATCGACCTCGAATTCGTCGGCATCAACATGCTGGACGATGCGGATATCGGCGGCCTGGTCCTCAATCTGCGCGACATCACCGAGCGCAACCGGGTCGCCGCCGAGCTGCGCGCGGCGAAGGCCCGAGCGGAATCCGCCAACCAGTCAAAAACGCAGTTTCTCGCCAATATCAGCCATGAGCTGCGCACGCCGCTGAACGCCATCATCGGCTTCTCCGACATTATCCGCAGGACCGATGGCGAAGCGGGCGAATATGCCACCCACATCGCCGATGCCGGCCGCCGCCTGCTGACCGTAGTGTCCGATGTGCTGGACATGTCGCGGCTGGAATCGGGCGGCCTGATCCTGGACCGCCGCGAATGCCGGATTGACGAGGTCCTGGAGATCGCGGTGGAGAATGCCCGGCCGCTGTTCGACGCCAAGCAGCAGCCGCTGGATCTGCGGATCGAGCCCGGCATCGCCGACATCGCCGCCGACGGCAAGCGGCTGGCGCAGCTTTTCGCCAATCTTCTGTCCAACGCCAGCAAGTTCACGCCCGAGCGCGGCCGCGTCCTGGTGATGGCCAAGCCGCTGAAAAAGGGCGTCACCATCGCCATCGCCGATACCGGTATCGGCATGACCCATGAGCAGATCGTGCTGGCCTGCAAACCCTTCGGCCAGGTGCAGGGCCATCTCGCGCGCACCCAGGAGGGCGCGGGGCTGGGCCTTCCCATCGCGCGCGGCCTGACGCGGCAGCATGGCGGCGAGCTGCATATCGAAAGCCGGCCCGGACAGGGCACCACGGTGGTGCTGACGCTGCCGCCGGGGGCCGCGCCATGAACCAGATCTTCCGCGATCCGCGCCAG
>DASYDA010000029.1:0-6609 GCA_036499865.1 Dongiaceae bacterium
CATTACTCTGCGTCGCTCGAGATAGTGAGGCCCCATCGCAGGGATTTCACTTGACGTTCTACAGCCCAAAGACGCAAATTAACTTCAATGCTCGAATATAATAACGGGCTTATCGCGCAGCTTGGGCGGCAGCCGCGAGCAGATAGAAATCAAGGGAGGAACGAGAATGAAGAGCCTTGTCTCTTTTGGCGCCAAATGGGCTTTGCCCTCGGTGGCGCTTGCGGTCGCGGTGCTCGGCGCGACGCCGAAACCGGCAGCGGCGGATGATCTGGTTGTGGGCGTGAGCTGGTCCAATTTCCAGGAAGAGCGTTGGAAGACCGACGAAGCAGCCATCAAGGCGGCGCTCGCCGCGGCCGGTGCGAAATATATCAGCGCCGATGCACAGAGCGATCCGACCAAGCAGCTCAATGACGTGCAAAGCCTGATCGCCGGCGGTGCCAAGGCGTTGATCGTGCTCGCGCAGGATTCCAAGGCGATCGAACCCGCGATCAAGCAGGCGCTCAGTGAAGGCATTCCCGTCGTCGGTTATGACCGGCTGATCGAGAATCCAGGCGCCTATTACCTGACCTTCGACAACAAGGAAGTCGGCCGCATGCAGGCGAAGGCCGTCTTCGATGCGCAGCCGAAGGGCAATTACGTCTTCATCAAGGGTTGCCAATGCGACCCCAATGCGGACTTCCTGCATGAGGGCCAGCTCGAAGTGCTGAAGGCCGCGATCGACAAGGGCGATATCAAGGTCGCGGGTGAGCAGTACACCGACGGGTGGAAGCCCGAGAACGCGCAGAAGAACATGGAGCAGATCCTCACCGCCAACGACAACAAGGTGGATGCGGTGGTGGCCTCCAATGACGGCACCGCGGGCGGCGCCGTTGCGGCGCTGACTGCGCAGGGCCTGCAGGGCATCCCGGTCTCCGGCCAGGACGGCGATCACGCGGCGCTCAACCGCGTGGCACTCGGCACCCAGACCGTCTCCGTCTGGAAGGACGCGCGTGAACTTGGAAAGACCGCCGGCGAGATCGCCGTGCAGCTCGCCAAGGGCACCAAGCTTGCCGATATTCCCGGTACGCAGCAGTGGAAGAGTCCGTCCGGCGTCACCATGAACGCCACCTTCCTGAAGCCGGTCCCGATCACCAAGGACAATCTCAATGTGGTGATCGATGCCGGTTGGGTGACCAAGGCGGAAGTCTGCCAGGGCGTCGCCGCCGGCAAGGTCGCGGCCTGCAACTGATCCCGCGACGGTAACGACCGAACACCGCCGCCGCGCTTCGAAACTCGCGGCGGCGGCTTTATTTCCCCGCAGAGGTGGTTCGCGCCGATGAACGCGTTGCGACGCATTTTTTCGCGCCTGGAGATCGACGAGCGGCTGCTCGGCATGGTCGCCAGCCTGATCGTCATCTGGATCGGATTCCACATCGTTTCCGACGGCAAGTTCATCACGCCGCGCAATCTCTACAATCTCTCGATCCAGACGGCCTCGGTCGCGGTGATGGCGATCGGCATGGTGCTGGTCATCGTCATCCGGCAGATCGACCTCTCGGTGGGGTCGATCCTCGGCGTCACCGCCATGATCATCGGCGTCGTCCAGACCTTCTGGCTGCCGCCTTTGCTGGGCTTCGGCAGCCCGTTGATCTGGGTATTGGCGGTGATCGCGGCGATCGTGGTCGGTGCGGCTCTGGGCGCCGTGAACGGGCTTATCATCGGATATCTCGGTGTCCCATCCTTCGTCGTAACCCTGGGCGGCCTGCTGATCTGGCGCGGCTGCGCTTGGTGGGTGACGACGGGACAGACCGTGGCGCCGCTCGACGAGACCTTCGTCCTACTGGGCGGCGGCGCCTTTGGCACCTTGCGCGAAACCGGAAGCTGGATGGTCGCGATCCTGGCGGCGGTCGCGGTGGTGATCGCCGCGCAATTCCGCCGCCGCCGGCAGATCCGCTTCGGCTTTCCAGTGCGGCCGGGCTGGGCGGAAGCCGTTGTGGTGGGCGGGCAATGCCTGCTGGTGCTGGCCTTCGCCGCCACGATGAACGCCTATGAGATGCCGGCGGGTGCAGCCCGGCTGCTGGCCCAGGCCAAGGGCTGGGCGATCCCGGAGGACGGACTTCATATTTCGGAAGGCATCGCGATCCCGGTTCTGATCGTCGCGGTGCTTGCGGTGGTCTTTTCCATCGTGCTCAACCGGACCCGCTTCGGGCGCTACGTCTTCGCCATGGGTGGCAATCCGGAAGCGGCGGATCGGGCCGGCATCGACATCCGCAAGATGACCTTCTGGGTCTTCGTGCTGATGGGGGCACTCTGCGGCATTTCCGCGGTGATCGCCTCGGCTCGTCTGCAATCCGCCGGCAATTCCATTGGCACACTGGACGAATTGAAGACCATCGCAGCGGCGGTGATCGGCGGCTGCTCGTTGGCGGGCGGGGCAGGCACGATTTCCGGCGCGCTGATCGGTGCCGTGGTGATCCAGAGCCTGCAGAGCGGCATGTCGTTGCTGGGCTTCGATGCGTCGTTGCAGAATATCGTCACCGGCTTCGTGCTGGTGCTCGCGGTCTATGTCGATCAGCTTTATCAGAGGCGGCGCAGCCTATGACCATGGAAAGCGCGGACAGCCCCCGGCCCTTAGTGGAGATGCGCAACATCTCCGTCAGCTTCGGCGGCGTGCATGCGGTGGACAATGTTTCGGTCAATCTGATGCATGGAGAAGTCGTCGGATTGCTGGGCCATAACGGCGCCGGCAAGTCCACGCTGATCAAAGTTCTTTCCGGAGCCTACCGGGCGGATTCCGGCGAGATCTGGATCGACGGGCAGCAGGTCGGCATCGCGAATTCGCGGGACGCGCGTAGTCAGCGCATCGAGACCATCTACCAGAACCTCGCGCTCGCGGACAATCTGGATGCCTGTGCCAATCTCTTCCTGGGCCGCGAGATGGTCCAGGGCGGCGGATTGCTGGACGAAGCCTCAATGGAGGCGGCGACGCGCAAGGTGATGAATCGCCTCAACCCGAACTTCCAGAAGTTCCACGCGCCGGTCGCGGCGCTTTCCGGCGGCCAGCGGCAATCGGTGGCGATCGCCCGCGCGGTTCACTTCAACGCGCGGATCCTGATCATGGATGAGCCGACCGCGGCGCTGGGCGTTCAAGAGACCCGCATGGTCGGGGAATTGATCCAGCAATTGAAGCGGGAGGGCCTCGGCATTTTCCTGATCAGCCACGACCTGCACGATGTTTTCGATCTTTCCGACCGGGTCAGCGTCATGAAAAACGGCAAACTGGTGGGAACCGTGCGCACAGCGGACGTCACCAAGGACGACGTGCTTGGCATGATCATCCTCGGAAAGATGCCTGCAGCCGGGGATAGTATAAAAAAAATCTAGGTCGCTGAGCGATGCTGAATATTCCTGTTTTGTGAATGTTTCAAAATGAGGCATTTACCGGCATAAGTTGAGAAATAGTAGTAGCTCAGGGAACGACTGAATGTATCCCTTGTAAAGGATTCGGTAAACTTTACTAAGATACCATTAGGCGCTCGCATTGAGGTCCCCTGAGCGCTCGCCCCTTCGAAAATAAGCGCTCGGCAACGCCGGTCCGGCTATTTGCTTATCCCCACGGTGGATAGCTCGGACCGGCGGTTCGCTATGTGGGGTATGGCATGCCAGGCGGAATATCTGGCAGACACGGCAATTCATATCTTTGATAGTCTACGCGGCGATGAGGCGGCGGCTTCGCGTCTTTTGGTGGCGTGAACGCTGAGCGGATATCTGGCGGGAGGTGAGGATGCGGCTTGATCACTTTACATTGCGCACCCGGAAACCGGTGGAGACGGTGCGCTTCTATGTCGAGGGCGTCGGACTCAAGGAAGGCTGGCGGCCGGGTTTCCGCTTCCCGGGCCATTGGCTCTACAACGGCGACACGCCGGTCGTGCATATCGTCACGGTTACCGACGATGAATCCGAACTGCGCGCCCATGTCGGCGAGCGGAAGGAGGGGCCGGGCTCCGGCTCGGTGGACCACATCGCCTTCCGCTGCGACGGGTTGAAGGAATATCAGGAGCGATTGCTGAAAGCGAAGCTGCCGTTCCGCGAGCGTGTCGTGCCGAATCTCGATCAGCACCAACTCTTCGTTCAGGACCCGAACGGCGTCACCGTTGAACTCGTCTTCGACCACGATGAGAGTAACCAGATCCGTGGCGAGGCCGTGGCGCCGCCGAATATGGTCGAAGCGAAATAGCTCTTACGCTGGCGCAGTCAGCAAGGGGGCAGGGAGGCGGCGAAGCAATCGCGCCGCCATTGTCTCACAGGCGATCCTGAGATCGGGGACCGCGACGATCTCCCAGAAGGCGCCTTTGGTGAGGGGGCCGATTGCGAAGAGGTCGCGCGCGGCGATGCCATCGGTCCCGATGAGTGCTCCATCCGCGGTGACGTTGAGGCCGAGCCCGAGAAGATCCGGCCGCGCCAGTCCTTTGGCCAGAAGCTGCCCGAGCAGGGGGTGATCCACCGCGGTGAAATCCTTGCCGAGGCCCGTGCAATCGATCGATCGGCTGGCCTGCAGCGTGATCACGTCCTTGCCGCCACGGAGCGTGATTTTCGCGGCAATGCCGTTTTCGATCTCATGAAGCTCGGAGACCTTTCCGGCCATCACATGAAGCTGACCTCGGACTCTCGCATCCTCGATACGCATCATGACTTCCGGCGCACCGCGGTGCCGATGCACATCCCACCAGGGCCGGAGATGCCGCAGGAAGCGTGCGCGCTGTTCCAGCGTCAGATCCCGCCAAAGCCTCTGCGTATGGGGTCTCAAGCCGTCGATCACGCTCCGCCAGTCGGTTCGGCGATATTCGGCGACCTGGCAGGCATCGCGCACGCGATGGAGCAGCCAGGAAAGCTTGGTGATCGAAGGTGGCGGGTCGAAGACCCAGGGCGCCGGAAGCCGGCTTTGGCCGGACGCCGCCGGAAGATGAACGCGCGGCAGCAGGCCACGGCGCGACACGGAGTAGATCGGCCCACGATGGCCGCGATCCAAGAGCGAGGTCACGGTATCGACCATGGTAAGGCCGGTGCCGAGGATCAGGATCGGCCGGGCCTTGTCGAAGTCGCTGGTCGCCCGTTCGTCCCAAGGATCACCGAAGGTGAAGCCGCTCTTTCGCGCCGTCGGCAGGTTGCCGATGGCGAGGACGGCGGTATCGACCGCCATGCTCCGTCCCACGGCCAGCTTCAATACAACGCCTGAAGCTCTCCGTTCCAGATCGACGACCTCGTCATTGACGATGGTCAGCCGGTTGCCATGCGGTTCGCGCCATATATTCTCCGCCAGCAATTGCTGGATATAGGCGCCGAACAGGCCGCGCGGCGCAAAGCTCGCCGGTCCGGGCGGATCGTCGGCGATCATCCTGCGGGTTTCCGGCGCCAGCCGCCGCAGCCAATTGACGAAGTGATCGGGTTCCGCGGCGAAGGCGCTCATATTGCCCGCGCGGACATTGAGCAGGTGGTTGGAATTCGCGGTGGAGTAGGCGAGGCCCGAGCCGAAGCGCCGGTTCTTCTCGATCAGATAGATCCGGTCGTGATCGGAGCCATGCTGAAGAAGATGCAGCGCCAGCAGTGTGCCGGTAAAGCCGGCACCGATGATCGCGATCGACCGTTCCGTGTCAGACCCCATGTGGCACCCATTGTTTGTCGGCGTGCGTCAGGTCGCGGGATGCATGTCGGCCATGCATCCCGCTTTGGAGGTCGTGATTTTATTATTGCGGCTGATAGATCTGGTCGAAGACGCCGCCATCGGCGAAATGCGTCTGCTGGACCTTCGACCAACTGCCGAAGACGTCCTTCAGCGTGAAGAGCGATATCTGCGGGAATTTGTCCTTGTACTTCGCCGCCACCGTCGGATCGATCGGCCGGTAGAAATGTTGCGCGGCGATCTCCTGGCCTTCCGGGGAATAGAGGTATTTCAGATACTCCTCAGCCTGCTTGCGCGTGCCGTGATCATCGACGACCTTGTCGACCACGGCGACCGGCGGTTCGGCGAGGATCGAAATCGAGGGAACCACGATATCGAATTGACCCTCGCCGAGTTCCTTAACCGCGAGGAAGGCTTCGTTTTCCCAGGCGAGCAAGACATCGCCGATGCCGCGCTGCACGAAGGTGGTGGTCGAGCCGCGCGCCCCGGTATCCAGGACCGGCACATGCTTGTAGAGATTGCCGACGAAGGCCTTGGCACTGTCGTCAGTGCCGCCGGGCTGCTTCAAAGCCCAGCCCCAGGCCGCGAGATAGGCCCAGCGCGCACCACCCGAGGTCTTCGGGTTGGGCGTGATGACCTGCACGTCGTTCTTCACCAGATCGCCCCAGTCATGAATGCCCTTTGGATTTCCTTTGCGGACCAGGAACACGATGGTGGAGGTGTAGGGCGTCGAGTTGTTGGGCAGGCGGCTTTGCCAATTGGCATCTATGGTTCCAGCTTTGGCGATCGCATCGATGTCATAGGCGAGAGCGAGGGTCACCACATCGGCTTCGAGCCCGTCGATCACCTTGCGGGCCTGGCTTCCGGACCCGCCATTGGAGACTTCGACCGAGACGTCTTCTCCGGTCGTGGCCTTCCAATGTTTCGCGAAGGCCTCGTCATAGGCTTTA
>DASYDA010000030.1:0-3968 GCA_036499865.1 Dongiaceae bacterium
AAGGCGGCGGCGGAGATCGCCGCCACCGGCAAGACCACGGTGATCGTAACGCTGGGCGGTGACGGCGCCGTCGCCTACGGGACTGGCAAGACATTGACCGCCGGGGTGCTGCCGATCACGCCCATCGACACCGTGGCGGCCGGAGACGCCTTCGTCGGCGGCTTCGCGGCATCGGTCGATCGCCGCGGCGATCTGCAGGCGGCATTGGCTTATGGATCGGTTGCGGGGGGATTGGCGTGTCTCTGCCCCGGCGCCCAGCCGGCCTTGCCGATGAAGGTCGCCATCGACAAGGCGCTGAAGAGCCTCCCGCCGATCAAGGTGGGGTAGGGCGAGAGCGAGGAGCGCTGGATCTCTCGTTCGTGCCCATACAGGCAAGCATCACGGCTGCAACAACCCCTCCCTAACCCTCCCCCAACTTGGGGGAGGGGATAAGAAAAGCGCGAAGCCGGAGTCACACTCGGTGCGCCCTCGCCCCCAAGTTGGGGGCGAGTTGGAGTGGGGGTTGCTCTCTCCGCTGGATTCGATGCTGTTGATATGCGCGGGATCGATGCCAACTAGCTCGCGGCCACGCTGGTGCCGCGGCCGCGTTCCTTCTGGCGCCATTTGTCGAGGAAGGCGGAGGCCTCGGCGGCGGGGAGGGGCTTGCTGTAGACATAGCCCTGCACGAATTCGACGCCGAGGTCGCGCAGCAGCGTGATCTGTGGCTGCTCCTCGACGCCTTCCGCGACGACATCGCGGTCCAGCACCTTGGCCATGCTGGCGATGACGCGGACGATCTCGAAACCCTCGCGGCTGTCGGCCATGCGGATGATGAAGGAGCGGTCGATCTTCAGCGTGTGGAAGGGGAAGCGGTGCAGGTGGCTCAAGGACGAATAGCCGGTGCCGAAATCGTCGATCGAGACCTTGCAGCCGAGCGCGATGATGCGGCGGAGGATTTCCACCGTGCGCTCAGGGTTGTCCATGATCAGGCTCTCGGTGACTTCCAGCTTCAGGCATTCCGGTGGGATGCCGGTGATCTTCAGCGAATTCTCGATATCGTCGAGCAGGCCGTCGGCGGCGAATTGCCGGCCGGAGACATTGACCGCGACCTGGGGGGGCTTGCCGGAGGCCGGCGTCCAGGCAGCGATCTGGCGCGCGGCTTCCAGGATCGAACGGCGGCCGATCTCGACGATAAGACCGGTATCCTCGGCAAGGGGGATGAAGTCGATGGGCGAGACCAGGCCGCGGGTCGGATGGCGCCAGCGGATCAGCGCCTCATAACCGTGCATGCGGTCGTTCTGGATGTCGATGATCGGCTGGTAGAAGAGTTCGAGCTCGTTGCCGCGGGCGATGGCGCGGCGGAGATCGGCCTCGAGATCGAAGCGCTTCACGGCGGTCTGGTGCATCGCCGCTTCGAATTGCTGGGCGCGGTTGCGGCCCGAGGCCTTCGCCTTGTAGAGCGCGAGATTGGCGTCGCGCAGCATCTCGTCGCCGCTCTCGCCGGATGCTTGCGAGGCGAGCACGTAGCCCATGCTGCAATTCAGCTCGAATTCGCGCTCGCGGATGACGATCGGTTTCGCTATCGCGTTTTTCAGGGTTCCGATGAGGTCTTCCACCTGCGCCCGCGCTTCGCCGGCGGCGAAACGCAAGACGGCGAACTCGTCCTCGCCGAGATGGGCGAAAGTGTCGTCGGGCCGGAGCGCCACTTCGAGGCTGCGGGCCACCGAGATCAGCACTTCATCGCCGACCGCCTGACCCAGCGTCTCATTGATGTTGCGGAAATGGTCGAGATCGAGGATCAGCACGATGACCTCGCTCTCGCCGCCGCGCTGCCAGAGCTGGGTCGCTTGACCGATACGATCGACCAGCAGCGCACGGTTGGGCAGGCCGGTCAAACGGCTGTGGAAGGCGTCGTGCAGGAGCTGGCGTTCGGCGAGCTTCCGATCGGTGATGTCGGTCATCGAGCCGGCGAGGCGGTAGGGCTTGCCGCGCTTATCCACCACCGCGACGCCGCGCGCCTGGATCCAGCGGTCGCTTTCGTCGCGGTGGCGCATCCGGAATTCATGCTCGAGATGTCCGGATTGCCCGTCGAGATGGGAATCGATGGCGGCGCGGAGCGTGGTGACGTCGTCGCGGTGGGTGCGGTCGAACCAGTCCTCGGGCTTGCTCGCGGTCTCCTCGGCGGCGATGCCCAGCATCTGATGCCAACGCGGCGAGGTGTAGAAGCGGCCGCTCATCAGGTCCCAGTCCCAGAGCCCGTCATTGGCGCCGCGGGCGGCAAGCGCATAGCGCTCCTCGCTGAGCCGGAGATTCTGTTCGGCGGCGCGGCGCTGGCGCTCTTCGCGGAGGATGCGAAGCACGGTGACCACGATGAAATTCGCGAGCACCGACAAGGCGGGATAGGTGAAGCCGACGCGGATGCCACCTGGGAAAAGGAGCAGATAGCCTGCGAGCCACCAAGCGGTGATCAGGGCGGCGGCGATGACGATGCCACTGCCGGCCGGGAGACGCGCCGCCGTGAAAGCCGCGAGCAATCCGAGCGCCACGATAGCGGCGTAATTCACGAAGAGCACGTAAGGTGGCTCCCAGAGCCACGGGCCATCGAGAGTCCGATCGATCATCGTTGCTTGACGCTCGACGCCGGGCAGCGAGCGATCGAAGGGCGACGACGCGTCGTCATGCAGGGAGACCAGATCCGCACCGAGCACGACGATCTTATCCTTGAAGGTGTCCGCCGGCAGATGGCCGGCAAGGAGATCGCCCAAGGAATAGGTCGGAAGGGTTTGGCCACGGCCATAGTAGTTGGCCACCGCCTGCATCTGGTCGTTGCCGGGAAGGAAACGATCGCCTATGCGGACGCCGCTGCCGATATCTGCTTCAAGCTGCGTGGTATCGACGCCGAGATAGGCGGCCACGGCGGCGATCGGCAAGGACGGATAAAGCTCATCCTTGAACTGCAATGCCAGCCATTCGCTGCGCGGCGCGGTGTCGATATCCGGATTGGTATTGACGTAGCCGCCGCTCAACGCCGTTTCGCCCAGCAACGGTACAGGCGTTATGGCGCCCTGGGCTTGCTGCCTGAGATTGCTGTCGCCGTTCGGCCTGGGGCGTGTTTTTCCATAGGCCCAGTCTTCCATAAACTCGGGTGGCACCGCGTTGCGGATTTCCGCGGCGGCGTCGCCAAAGGGCAGGGCGAATCCGAGAACGACATTGCCGGCGTCTTTTATGGATTGGGCGAACCGAGTGTCCGGACCGGAATCGAGGATGACGGATTTTATCGCATCGCTTTCGGACGAACCGGCCGCCAATCCGCCGACGACCGCCGTCAGCTTTTGCCGAACGTCCGCGCTCATCGTGGGTTCGGGATCCGGAAACAGGATGTCGAAGACGATGACCTTGGCGCCGGACTGCTTGAGGCGATCCACCGCCTGCGCCCAGAGACTGCGGGAAAGCGGCCATCCGCCGAGCTCCTGCGCGGACTTTTCGTCGGCGACGACGATGATCGTTCGCGGGTCGGGCACCTCTGGGCCTCGGACCCGGAAACGCAGATCGAATGCTTCCGCTTCCAACCGGTTCAGTATGTCGGGACTGTAAGCGGGCCAGGCGAGCACCGCGACGACCAGGGTGACGATGACGGCGATCACGAACCCGGCACGGGATTGAAGCGCGCCGAGCCGCCTCATTGCCCCGGTCTCCGAAGCGCGGTCGACTCGGTCATGCCTCGAGATGCGGCGTTGATTGCGCTGTTATGAAACTGAGCAAGCACCGACATCCCCCCGTAAGAATGGGAACTATAAACGGTTAACGCGATTTTGTCCTTGCCCGCAAAACTTTAGGAGTAGGGATGCATAGTTCTAATTAAGCTCTTGTTCGGAAAACGGATTAACCAAAAGTAAGAGGGTTACTTTCTCAAAGTATCGAAAAGAGTATGGTCTCTTAACAACCGAATAGATTTCTGCCATATTTTTTGTGTAATTGTGCTTATCGCG
>DASYDA010000031.1:0-8661 GCA_036499865.1 Dongiaceae bacterium
ATGGCGGAATGCACCGAGGCCTTCAGCGGTCCCAAAGCGAAGACGGGCACCCATGGCTGATTTCTTCACATCGAATCTGGGCCTCTATTTCGGCACCTTCGTCTTCCTGCTGATCATGATCGTCTGCATCGTCCTGCCGCTGCTGCTGGCGGTGGCCTATCTCACCTATGCCGAGCGCAAGGTGATGGCGGCGATGCAGATCCGCCGCGGCCCCAATGTGGTGGGACCGTTCGGCCTGCTGCAGCCGATCGCCGACGGTGTGAAGCTGCTGTTCAAGGAAACGATCATCCCCTCGGGCGCCAGCCGCGCGACCTTTGTGATCGCGCCGATGATCACCTTCGTGCTGAGCCTGGTCGCCTGGGCGGTCATTCCGTTCTCGGACGGCGTGGTGCTCGCCAATATCAACGTCGGCATCCTCTATCTCTTCGCGATCTCGTCGCTCGGCGTCTACGGCATCATTCTCGCCGGCTGGGCCTCGAACTCGAAATACCCGTTCCTGGGCGCGCTGCGCTCGGCGGCGCAGATGGTCTCCTACGAAGTCTCGATCGGCTTCGTGATGGTGACCGTGCTGCTCTGCGTCGGTTCGCTGAACATCAACGACATCGTGAAAGCGCAGCACCATTGGTGGTTCTGCATTCCGCTGTTCCCGATGTTCGTGGTGTTCTTCATCTCGGCACTGGCCGAAACCAACCGGCCGCCTTTCGATCTTCCGGAAGCGGAATCGGAGCTGGTCGCCGGCTATTTCTCGGAATACTCAGCCTTCACCTTCGCGCTGTTCTTCCTCGGCGAATACGCGAACATCTGGCTGATGAGCGCCATGACCAGCATCCTTTTCCTGGGCGGCTGGCAGCCGATCTTCGGTTGGGAGCCATTCGCCGCGCATGGTTTCTGGCAGGGCGTCTGGCATTTCTTCTGGTTCGCCGTGAAGATCGGTTTCGTCGCCTTCTGCTTCCTCTGGGTGCGCGCTACCTTCCCGCGCTATCGCTATGACCAGCTGATGCGTCTCGGCTGGAAGGTGTTCCTGCCGCTCTCGCTGGTGATGGTGGTGTTTTATTCGGGTTTCCTCGTCGCGAGCGGCTGGTTGCCCAACCAAGCGAATGCAAAAGCATCGCTTAACACCGCGCCGTCGAACACAGGAGTGTCCCAATGAGCGCGATCGATAGAACGCTGCGCAGCTTTTTCCTATGGGAGCTGGTCAAAGGCATGGCTTTGACCCTGAGCTATGTGCGCAAGGAAAAGGTCACCATCAACTATCCGTATCAAAAGGGACCGATCTCGCCCCGGTTCCGCGGCGAGCATGCTTTGCGCCGCTATCCAAACGGCGAGGAACGCTGCATCGCCTGCAAGCTTTGCGAAGCGATCTGCCCGGCCCAGGCCATCACCATCGAGGCGGAGCCACGGGCCGATGGCAGCCGCCGCACCACGCGCTACGACATCGACATGACGAAATGCATCTATTGCGGCTTCTGCCAGGAAGCCTGCCCGGTGGACGCCATCGTCGAGGGGCCGAACTTCGAATACGCCGCCGAGACCCGAGAAGAACTGTTCTACAACAAGGACAAGTTGATCGATAACGGCGAGCGCTGGGAATCCGAGATCGCGGCGAACATCAATGCCGACGCTCCCTATCGGTAAAAACGAAAGCGGGGCAAGGAAACCGAAATGATCGTCCAGACCATCGCATTCTACATCTTCGCCATCGTGGCCGTTGTCTCCGGCCTGCTGGTCGTGGCCAACCGGAATCCGGTCTATTCGGTGCTCTTCCTGATTCTGACCTTCTTCAATGCCGCCGGTCTCTTCGTGCTGATCGGCGCCGAGTTCCTGGCGATGATGCTGGTCGTCGTCTATGTCGGCGCGGTCGCGGTGCTCTTCCTGTTCGTGGTCATGATGCTCGACATCAATTTCGTCGAGCTTCGCCAGGGTTTCGTGCGCTATCTGCCGATCGGCGCTATCGTCGGCATCATTCTCGTTGCCGAGTTGATTTTCGTGTTCAGCGGCCAGAGCCTGGGAGCTCTCGCAACGCAAGTGAGCGCCGCACCGACGCCGCCGATCGCCGAGGTCTCGAACACCCAGGCCTTGGGCGAGATTCTTTACACGAAATACTTCTATCTCTTCCAGGCCGCCGGCATGATTCTGCTGGTCGCCATGATCGGCGCCATCGTGCTGACGCATCGCGAGCGCGTCGGCGTCAAGCGCCAGCGCATCGCGAACCAGCTCGAACGCGGCGCGGATTCCGTTGAAATCAAGAACGTGACGTCGGGAAGTGGAGTCTGAACATGATCGAGATCGGACTGCCGCACTATCTCACCGTCGCCGCGATCCTGTTCACCATTGGGATCTTCGGCATCTTTTTGAACCGCAAGAACGTCATCATCATCCTGATGTCGGTCGAGCTGATGTTGCTCGCGGTCAATATCAACCTGGTGGCCTTCTCGCATTTCCGGGGCGACATGGTGGGGCAGGTCTTCGCGATGTTCGTGCTGACCGTGGCCGCCGCGGAGGCCGCGATCGGCCTCGCGATCCTGGTCGTCTATTTCCGCAACCGCGGCTCGATCGCGGTTGAAGACATCAACATGATGAATGGCTAAGCCCCCGATGGGATTGCAGTAATGGAAGTCTGGGTCGTCATACTGCCGCTGATCGGCGCTCTCGTTGCAGGGCTCGGCAACCGCCGTCTCGGAGATCGGGGCGCGCAGCTCGTCACCTGCGGGCCGTTGCTGATCTCCATGATCCTCTCCTGGATCCTGTTCATCGAAATCAATTTTGGTGGCACCCCGCGCGAGACCACCCTGTTCACATGGTTCTCGGTCGGCGATTTCAGGGCCGATTGGGCGGTGCGGGTCGATCAATTGACCGCGGTGATGCTGGTGGTGGTGACCACGGTCTCGGCCATGGTCCATGTTTATTCCGTGGGCTATATGGCCCACGACCATTCCAAGCCCCGCTTCATGGCTTATCTCTCGCTGTTCACCTTCTGCATGCTGATGCTGGTGACCGCGAACAACTTCGTTCAGATGTTCTTCGGCTGGGAAGGCGTCGGCCTCTGCTCCTATTTGCTGATCGGCTTCTGGTTCGACCGGCCCAGCGCCAATGCCGCGGCCATCAAGGCCTTCGTCGTCAACCGTATCGGCGATTTCGGCTTCGCGCTCGGTATCATGGGCGTGTTCTTCATCTTCCATTCCGTCCAGTTTTCGACGGTCTTCGCGGCCACGCCGGGCGAAGTCGGCAAAACCTTTCATTTCCTGAGCTGGAATCCGGACGTCCTCACCACCCTCTGCATCCTGCTGTTCATCGGCGCCATGGGTAAGTCGGCGCAGCTTTTCCTGCACACCTGGCTGCCGGATGCCATGGAAGGCCCGACGCCGGTCTCCGCCTTGATCCACGCGGCGACCATGGTGACCGCCGGCGTCTTCATGGTCTGCCGCCTCTCGCCGATGTTCGAATATGCGCCGGACGCCAAGATGGTGGTGACGGTGGTCGGTGCCTCGACGGCCTTCTTCGCCGCCACGATCGGCCTCACGCAATACGACATCAAGCGCGTGATCGCTTATTCGACCTGTTCGCAGCTCGGCTATATGTTCTTCGCGGCGGGGGTGGGCGCCTATGGCGCCGCCATGTTCCACCTCTTCACCCATGCCTTCTTCAAGGCGCTGCTGTTCCTCTGCTCCGGCTCGGTGATCCATGCCATGTCCGACGAGCAGGACATGCGAAAGATGGGCGGCATCGCCAAGCTGATCCCCTGGACCTATGGATTGATGTGGGTCGGCAACTTGGCGCTGGCCGGAATCGGCATTCCGGGCGTCTATGGTTTCGCCGGTTTCTATTCTAAGGATTCGATCCTGGAATCGGCCTTCGCGGCGCATAGCGCCGTCGGCACCTATGCCTATTGGCTCGGCATCGCCGGCGCGCTGATGACGGCGTTCTATTCCTGGCGCCTCATCTTCCTCACCTTCCACGGCAAGCCGCGCGCCGACCACCACACCATGGAACATGTGCATGAAAGCCCGCCGGTGATGATCGCGCCGCTGATCGTGCTGGCGGCCGGCGCCTTGCTCTCGGGCATCGTGTTCTTCCCGTATTTCGTCGGCGAGAAGATGTCGGAATTCTGGGGCCAGGCGATCTTCTTCGGCCCCGGCAACGACGTGCCGCATCTCGCCGAGGAGGTACCGGAATGGGTTGGCCTGCTGCCGCTCGCCATGGGCATCATCGGCATCGCCTTTGCCTGGTACGCCTATATGAAGGCGACCAATCTCCCGTCGCAGATCGCCGCGGCGATCCGGCCGATCTACCTCTTCGTCTATAACAAGTGGTATTTCGACGAGCTCTATGACGCGATCTTCGTCCGTCCGGCGAAGGCCCTGGGCCGTATTCTCTGGAAGGGCGGCGACGGGGCGATCATCGACGGGCTCGGCCCCGATGGCATCTCGCAGGTTACCGTCGATCTCGCCCGCCGTGCCGGGAAGATGCAGAGCGGCTATGTGTATCATTATGCCTTTGCCATGCTGATCGGCGTCGTCGCGCTGGTCTCCTGGTATCTGGTCCGAGGATGAGCGCGACGATGACCGGCTTCCCGATCCTATCCCTCACGACCTTTCTTCCGCTGATCGGCGCGGCGCTCATCTTCGTGATGCGCGGCGATGAGGCTTCCGTCGCCCGCAACGCCCGCAACATCGCGCTGCTGACCTCGCTTGTCGTCTTCGTGCTGTCGCTCTACCTGTGGTTCAACTTCGACCGCACCAACCCTGGCTTTCAGTTCGAAGAGAAAGCGGCGTGGATGCCGCAGCTCGGCATCACCTACCACATGGGCGTCGACGGCATCTCGATGACCTTCGTGCTGCTGTCCACCTTGCTCACGCCGATCTGCATCCTGGCGAGCTGGGATTCCATCAAGGTGCGGGTGAAGGAATACATGATCGCCTTCCTCGGCCTGGAAATGCTGATGGTCGGCACCTTCTGCGCGCTCGATTTCATCGCCTTCTACGTCTTCTTCGAAGGCGTGCTGATCCCGATGTTCCTGATCATCGGCGTCTGGGGTGGGCAGAGGCGGGTCTATTCGGCCTTCAAGTTCTTCCTCTACACGCTGCTGGGCTCGGTGCTGATGTTGCTGGCGATCCTGACGATGTATCGCCAGGCCGGCACCACCGACATCCCGACCCTGATGGCCACCCATTTCGATCCGAAGGTGCAGGCCTTCCTGTTCTTCGCCTTCCTGGCTTCGTTCGCCGTCAAGGTGCCGATGTGGCCGGTCCACACCTGGCTGCCGGACGCCCACGTCGAAGCTCCGACCGCCGGCTCGGTGATCCTGGCCGGTGTGCTCCTGAAGATGGGCGCTTATGGCTTCCTGCGCTTCTCCATTCCGATGCTCCCGGATGCCTCGGCGACCTTTACGCCGCTCATCTATGTGCTGAGTGCCGTCGCGGTGATCTACACATCGCTGGTGGCGTTGGTTCAAACGGATATGAAGAAGCTGATCGCCTATTCCTCCGTCGCGCATATGGGCTTCGTCACCGCCGGCATCTTCAGCCTGACGCAGCAGGGCGTGCAGGGTGCATTGTTCCAGATGCTCTCCCACGGCATCGTTTCCGGTGCGCTCTTCCTTTGCGTCGGCGTGGTCTATGACCGGCTGCACACGCGCGAAATCGCGCGTTACGGCGGCCTGGTGAACAACATGCCGCGCTACGCTTTCGCCTTCATGATCTTCACCATGGCCTCCGTCGGCTTGCCGGGCACCAGCGGCTTCATCGGCGAGTTCCTGGTCATGGTTGGCGTTTTCCAGGACAACACCTGGGCGGCCCTGTTCATCACCACCGGGATCATCCTCGGCGCCGCCTATATGCTCTGGCTCTATCGCCGGGTCATCTTCGGCAAGCTCGAGAAAGAAGACCTGAAGCGGCTGCTGGATCTGAGCCCGCGCGAGATCGCGATCTTCGCGCCGCTGATCCTCATCGTGCTGTGGATGGGCATCTATCCCAGTTCCTTCACCGATGTCTTCGGGCCTTCCGTGGACAACCTGATCAAGACTCACCAGACCGCCATGAGCCAAAGCCTGCACCTCAATATTGCCTCGGTGGGAGAGTGAGATGATGGCCGATCTCAACATCTCCGCGGCCATTCCGGAAATCTGGCTGGCCTGCGCCTCGATGGTTCTGCTCATCCTCGGCGTATTCCAGGGAGACAAGTTCACCAAACCGGTTGCCTGGCTTGCGGCGATCGCCCTGGTGGTGGGCGCCTATCTCGCGGCCCATGTGGCGCCGGCGACGGGCGCCACGCCGGCCTTCGGCGGCCTTTTCATCGTCGATGGCTTCGCCGGCTTCATGAAGGTGCTGAGCCTGGTGGGCACGGCGGTGGCGATCCTGATGTCGATCGGCTATGCCGCGCGCAACGACATGGGGCGGTTCGAACTGCCGATCCTCATGATGATCTCGGCGCTCGGCATGAGCATGATGATCTCGGCGAACAACCTGATCTCGCTCTATGTCGGTCTGGAACTCCAGAGCCTCGCGCTCTATGTCACCGCCGCCTTCCGCCGCGACACGGTGAAATCCACCGAAGCGGGGTTGAAGTATTTCGTGCTCGGCGCCTTGAGCTCCGGCATGCTGCTCTACGGCGCCTCGCTGATCTACGGCTATACCGGATCGACCGATTTCGCCGTGTTGGCGAAGACGCTGACCGGCGACACGCAGCCGGCGGTTGGCCTGATCATCGGCCTGGTATTCCTCTCCGCAGGTCTGGCCTTCAAGATTTCCGCCGTGCCGTTCCACATGTGGACGCCCGACGTCTACGAGGGCGCGCCGACGCCGATCACCGCTTTCTTTGCCGCCGCGCCGAAAGTGGCCGCGATCGCGCTCTTCACCCGTGTGCTGATCGTGCCCTTCGGTCCGCTCTTGCTGCAATGGCAGCAGATCATCGTCGTCATCTCCGTGCTTTCCATGGCTCTGGGTGCGGTGGCGGCGATCAACCAGCGCAACATCAAGCGCCTGATGGCATACAGCTCCATCGGCAATATAGGCTACGCGCTTGTGGGCCTCGCCGCGGGAACGCCGCTCGGCGTCACCGGCGTCCTATTGTTCATGGCGATCTATGTCGTCACCACGATCGGCGCCTTCGGCGTCATCCTCGCCATGCGCAAGCAGGGCAAGATGATCGAAGAGATCGGCGATCTGGCCGGTCTCTCGAAGAGCCAGCCGCTATTGGCTTACACCTTCGTCGTGTTCCTGTTCTCCATGGCCGGTATTCCGCCCTTTGCCGGCTTCTTCGGGAAGCTTTTCGTCTTCAACGCCGCCATCGGCGCGCATCTCTATGTGCTGGCCGTCATCGGCGTTCTGGCCAGCGTGATCGCGGCCTTCTATTACATCCGGGTCATCAAGGTGATGTGCTTCGATCCCGGCGACCAGGCTTTCGACGCGCCGGACGGCACCCTGCGCGTGGTCCTTCTGGTCAGCGCCGTGTTCGTGCTTCTGGGCGTCTTCGTGCCCGGACCGGTCGCAGCCTTGGCGGGCAGCGCCGCCGCCAGCCTGTTCCCTGGATGAGCATCGCTTTTCGGATCGAGGAAGTTTCGGCGATCTCGAGCACCAATCTGGCCCTTCGGGAGCGCGCCGCCGCCGGAGAGCTCGAGGGCTTGGTGCTGCGCGCCGAGCAGCAATCTTCTGGTCGCGGGCGGCGAGGGCGGGGCTGGGAATCTCCCCCCGGCAACCTCTATGTCTCGCTGCTGCTGCGTCCGACCGGAACGCCGGCTTTCGGCGCCACCCTGGGATTCGTGGCGGCCGTGGCCCTCGGCAAGGTGCTCCGCAATTTGACGCCGACCCAGGTCTTCCACAAATGGCCGAACGACCTGCTGATCGACGGCCGGAAGATGACCGGTCTGCTGTTGGAAGCTGGTGCGCGACCGGACGGAAAGCTCGACTGGCTGGTGCTCGGCATCGGGGTCAATATCGTCTCACACCCGGAAGCCGGCCTCTATCCGACGACCGATCTGGTCGCCTCGGGTGGGGAAGCCGTGTCGCCGCGCGCGCTCCTGGACCGCTTTCTGGAGACTTTTGCGCCGCTCTATGAAAAGTGGGGCGTGCAAGGCTTCATGTCCATCCGCGATGCTTGGCTCGAACATGCGGTCGGCCTCGGCAAGGAGATCGTGGCCCGCCTGGAGCGGGAAGAGGTCACCGGCCATTTCGCCGATCTCGATTCCGACGGCACTTTGATCATGGCCCTGAAAGACGGCCAGATGCGACGCATCGCCGCCGGCGATATCTTCTTCCCGGCAGCCTGACGGGGATATCCATGCTGCTCGCCATCAACGCCAACAACACCAATGTGAAGTTCTCGGTTTATGACGGGGACAGGGCCGTCGGTGATTGGCGCCTCACGACTGAAGCCGGCCGGACCGCGGACCAATACGTGGTCTGGCTCAACCAGCTCATGGTGATGGCGGGACTCGATCTTAAATCGATCGACGATGCGATCATCGCCAGCGTGGTGCCGCAATCCCTGTTCCATCTTACCATGCTCTGCGAGAAGCATCTGGGTACCAAGCCGCTCGTGGTCGGCGATCCCGCGGTGAAGCTCGGCATCCAGGTGAAGATGGATATTCCGGTCTCCACGGTCGGCGCCGACCGGCTCGCCAATGCGGTGGGCGGGCATATCACCTATAAGAAACCGCTGGTGATC
>DASYDA010000032.1:0-9811 GCA_036499865.1 Dongiaceae bacterium
CTCCCAATGACCGGAGCGTTCCCACAGGCTGCGGTCCAGGATCTGCGGCGTCTTCACTTCCTGGTAGCCGCTCTTGTCGAGCCGCGCCCGGATGTAGTTTTCCAGCTTGCGGTAGAGCCGCCAGCCTTTCGGATGCCAGAAGATGGCGCCGACCGCTTCTTCCTGCTGGTGGAACAGATTCATCTCGCGGCCGAGGCGGCGATGGTCGCGCTTCTCGGCTTCCTCGAGTTGATGCAGATAATCCTTCAGCTGCTTGTCGTCCGCGAAGACCGTCGCATAGATGCGTTGCAATTGTGGGTTGGCGGGATCGCCGCGCCAATAGGCGCCGGAGACCTTCAACAGCTTGAAGGCCTTGCCGAGCTTGCCCGTCGAGGGGAGATGCGGGCCGACGCACATGTCCAGCCAGTTGCCTTGGCGATAGATCGAGATCTCCTCGTCGGCGGGGATCTGCGTCACCCATTCCGCCTTGAAGCGCTCGCCATGCTCCTCGAAATACTTCACCGCCTGGTCCCGGCTCCAGATCTCGCGGGTGATCGGCTCGTCGCGATCGACGATCTCGCGCATCTTCTTCTCGATGGCGTCGAAATCTTCCGGCGTGAACGGTGCGTTGCGGAAGAAATCGTAATAAAAGCCGGTTTCGGTGGCCGGGCCGAAGGTGATCTGGGTGCCGGGATAAAGCTCCTGAACCGCTTCCGCCAGCACATGGGCGCCGTCGTGGCGCAACAGCTCCAAAGCGGCAGGATGGGTTTTAGTGACGATCTCCACCTTCGCGTCATGGTCGATGACATGCGAAAGGTCGCGGACCTCGCCGTCGAGGCGGATGGCAAGCGCCGCCTTGGCAAGCCCCGGACCGATCGAAGCGGCCAGTTCCGCTCCGGAAACCGGCCGGTCGAAGGGGCGCTGTGCCCCGTCCGGCAGGGTGATCGTCGGCATGGGAATAATGTCTCCAAACAATAAAAATCCGCCGAAAACCGGCGGATTCCCAGAATTTAGTGGGATTTGGAGGGGAGTCAAGGAAGCGGGGATGACGCGCGCTCGCTCAGCCTCATGTTCCGCGGGTAAAGCCGGCCGGCGTTGCTATGTGAAAGAATTCTGACATTGCACGTCATCTAGGACTGTTAACCCTCTTTTCCACATAAAATCTGTTGAAAATCCTATACAACCGAAGCGGTAGGCCCTAGCGTGCCTCGAAATTCGCATCGCTCATAACAATGAAGCATCTGGGGGAAGCATATGCGTAGGTCAATTCAAGTCGCCACCATTTTGGCGGGGCTTTTGCTGGGCGCTGCAAGCGCGCAAGCGGTTCCCTATACGGGATCGTTCGATGAATCGACGATCGGCGACTACAGTGCGGTCACCGGGCAGCAGTTCAATCTGGTCGGCGGCGCCAACACGTTTACGGGATCGATCCATACCCCGTCGGACAGTTCCGACGCGTTCCTTATCGGCATCGGTCCCAACCAGACGCTCACCGGCGCCAGCATCGTTTTCGGCACGAATCTGAATGATTTCGATCCGCTTTTCGCGGCTCCGGCGCCGATCTGGACTCTGGAGCAATTCACCTCGTCCCCGACGATTTTCCTGCAGACGCTCGGGTCGAATGGTCAGGATCATCCCGTGACCTTTACGCCGAGCTTCGCCAGCCTGGGCGAGGGCCTCTACAGCATGATCATCGGCAACGGGACATTCGCCGATCACAACAACGGCGCGGTCGGCTACACGATGACCTTCACCGTGGCGCAAACCGTGGCCGCGACGCCCATCCCGGCGGCCCTGCCACTGTTCGCCAGCGGTCTCGGGGTGTTCGGCTTCCTGGCCAGGAAGAAGAAGCAGAAGAACGCGGCCGCTTTCGCCGCCGCCTGATCGAGATATCTGACCGAGTATCGGAAAGACCGCCGCAAGGCGGTCTTTTCTTTTGCACAATTAGTCTGATCCCGCTCCCTTAGCCGTCATGCCCGAACTTGGTTCGGGCATCCACGCCTTCCTTTCCGGTAACTGGCAAAGGCACGGATTCCCGTGCCAAGCACGGGGATGACGAGCGAGTCACAGCGGTGAGGCCTTAACTATGAGAAGACGAAAGAGCGGCACCACACCACGGGCAATAAGCAATTTGGATCATTGATGAGCCGCCATCAGGTGGTCGTTCATCGGTCTACAACAATGCTTCACGCTCACTCCCATCCGACGCAATAAGGCTCCGGCTTCATATCCTCTGGCCCACCAGCACTATCCGGAGCCGGGAATCTTGCTTTGAAGGTGAAGGCTTCCGCCGTCGGACCTTCCGCATTCAGCTTCGCCAGCCGCGCCAGTCCTTCCTCCACGGTTGGCTTGTGGCCGGCGGGCACCCACCACAATACCTGGTATCCGGTGACGGGCTTCTCAAACCATTCGCGGCGGCGGGCCATCACATGGCGGTGGACGGTCTTGTAGACGAAGTCGAACAGGCTCTCGACATTCGCCCAGACCGACATGTTGACGATGAAATAGGGGTTGTCAGTGGGTTTGATGTCGGTGGCATTGCCACTCTCGCTCTGCAGCCGCCAGACGAAGCCCGGGCTGCCATCGGCTAGTGCATTGATCTCGTCGAGCTGGGCGATGAAATCGGCGATCCGGGGATGGGCGGTCGCCTCGACCGTGGTTCCCACATTCATCTGCGCGATATGCCACTGGGTCATTTTGCCTCCCCGGTTTTTCTTCCGATCACTATCGAAACAAGAACGGCGCCGGTCAAGCCGGCGCCGCAAGTCAACAGGGAGACGTCTTCTGGGAGTGGAAAGTGAGATCAGGCGGCGATGGGCGCCGCGCGCCAGCCGGTATGCGGGCGAAGCTGGGGCTCGTGATAAATCGGGGTACCGATCACCTCCGGCGCCAACTCGGTGGGCAGGCCGGTCGCCAGATGGAATGCCACATAGATCGCCGGATGCGCCACCACCAGAACCGGGCCCGGGCGGTCGAGCGCAAGGTTCATCGCGGCGACCGTGCGGGCGCGGAAGTTCTCCGCGGATTCCGCACCTTCCGGCGTCTCGCCCAAGCGCCAAGCCGAGAACCAGTCGCCGATGGCGCTGCCGTCCAGACTGCCGAAGCAGCAATCCTTCAACCCGCCGATGACGACAACCGGCGCATGAATTTGCGAGGCGACGATCTCCGCGGTGGTGAGCGCGCGGTCCTGTGGACTGGTGCAGATGGCGCGAATGCCGGCGTCGCGCAGCATCTCGCCGGCGCGGCGCGCCTGGGCAAGGCCACGGCCGTTCAACGGCGCGTTGATGCGGCCGGCGAGCTTGCCCTTCAGGTCCCAGTCGGTTTCGCCGTGATTGAGGAAGAAGAAGCGGCTGCGGCGAATGCTGCCGCCGGTGATCTTGGTCGTGATCTTGCCGGTGATTTTGGTGCTGGTGGCCATCGTCATCATTGATACTCCCGATGCGAGGATTTCATTACGGGTTCCGGCCACGCCACCCATCGTTCCCACCGGGCCGGATTGTTTTATCTGTCGATCATCAAGGCTGGTCGCGTTCAAAGGTTCACAGGAGATTGAACGTTCGTCCGCGATGTTCCATGCGCGGAAACTATTCGCGGAATGGGGCGCGAATGGGGCACGAGATTGACGATGATGAGACAACGGGACTGTCGGGAGAAATATCGAGGAAAGCCGGCACCGAAATCGGAGAAAACCTCCGATTGCATATCGTCCACCGGTTCAGGCGGCGGCGACGGCTGCCGGCTGCAAGCTCTGATATAGGTCGAGGGCGGCGCCGCACATCTGTTCGCGGCCGAGGCTGTCCCGCCGGGATTCGATCACCCGCAGACTCAAGGCCTCGCGCTCGGCATGCGGCAGGGCCAAGGCCTCACGGATGGCCCAGCTCAAGGCCATGGCGTCGCCGGGAGCTGTGATCCAGGCCATTTCATTACCAGCGAGCAGAGCGCGCGAGACCGGAAAATCCGTTGCGACAATCGGACGCCCCAAGGCCATCGCTTCCATCATCGCGCGATTGTGAACCCCGGGATCGATATGCGGCGCCATGACCACGTCTGCCAGCATGAAGGCCGCCGGCATGTCGCGACATTCCTCAGCCAGCAGCACGCGGTCGCCGAGGCCAAGTCTTGCGATTTCCTTGCCGAGCTGATGGCGGTAACCGGGCCCGTTCGCATCCGGTCCTACCATGATGCAGCGGAGATCGACGTCGCGGATCAGGCTCAGGGCTTCGATCAGCAGCTCATGGCCGCGTTCCTGCGCGAAACGGCCCGGCAGCATCACCACCGGCCGGTCGTCGGGCACGCTCCACTGCCGGGCGAGATGGATCACCCGATGCGCCGTCACCTGGCCCGGCTCGAAACGCGCGCAATCGATTCCGAAGGGTACCACGCGGGTCTTCGCGCGCAGCTCGGGCATTGCACCGGTCAATTCGCGCCAGGTCTGTTCGGAAATCACCGTCACGACATCGGCCTGCTCCAAAGCGGCGCGCTGTCGCTTGGTGAGGCGCGCGATGCGGCTGGGATCGGCGTTGAAGTCGATCGCGAGTTTCGCGCCGGCTTCCGCCGCCGCGGCCTGGGCGATCAGCAGCAGGTCGAGACTGTGTGCGTGCAGCAGGCCGAATTCATTTTCGGCGATGAGTTTCGCGAGGCGTTTCGCCGCACCGATGCCGCTGAAGGGCGCGCGTCCGTCCAGCTTGATCTCGATCGGCTGGATGCCATGGCGCTGCAGTTCATGCGTGGCGCCGGCGCCGTGATAGGCGATCGCCGCGCGACCACCAAGATCGTTGAAGGCGGCCGCGAACTCGATCGCCATCCGCGCTTCGGCACGTTGGTCGAGCCGACGCAGCAAATGCAGGATGCCGCCACGCGCCTGACCGCCCCTTTGTCCCGAGGCTCGGCTGATGTATTGAGGAGCGGATGCGACAGCGTCGATCGACATTTGCGTGCGGTTTGCGGCGGAGGGGTATTTTACCGGGATGGTGACGGACGATCCATTGCAAAACGTTCATGAGTCGTCTGCGTTAGGCGACTCCGGCGCCTTGCAGTTGCCGATAGGACACGCTTCAACTCCGGGCCCTAACCCTACGGTCGGTAATGAGGAATTTCTTGCCTATCGCCGACGCAGACCGTCGTCGGCAGGGTCAAGGTTTCCCGGAATCGTTTTTCTCGGCGGCTTCAGATCCGACATGACCGGGTCAAAAGCCGCCGCGCTCGATCGCTTCTGCTACGAGCGCGGCCTCGGTTTCCTGCGGTTCGACTATTCCGGCCACGGCGAATCGAGCGGGGATTTTATCGATGGTTCGATCTCGCGCTGGATGCAGGACGCCCTCACAGCTTTCGATCGCCTGACCGAAGGCCCGCAGATCCTGATCGGATCGAGCATGGGTGGCTGGATCATGTTGCTGATGGCGCTGGCGCGTCCGGAGCGGATCAAGGCTCTGCTCGGAATCGCCGCCGCGCCCGATTTCACCGAAGATCTGATCTGGCAATCGCTCACCGGAGCGGAGCAGGATCGATTGATGCGCGAGGGACGGCTCGAACAGCCTTCGGAATATGCGCCGGAACCTTACGTCATCACGCGCAAGCTGATCGAAGACGGGCGCAATCATCTGCTGCTGGGAAAAGCGATTCCGATCGCCGTGCCGGTGCGCCTGCTGCAAGGCATGGCGGACCCGGACGTGCCTTTTCGCACGGCGGAACGTCTCGCGGAGAAGCTGATCTCGGAAGACGTCGCGGTGACGCTGATCAAGGACGGCGACCACCGGCTCTCGCGCCCGCAGGATCTGGCACGGCTGATGGCGACACTCGAGGAATTGCTTCAGGAGCCGGATTTCAATATCGCGGGCAGCCCGTCGCGATAACTGGGATAGCGCAGGGCAACGCCAAGTTCGTGCTTGATGCGGTCGTTCCGCACCCGCTTGTTGTCGTCGTAGAAGCTGCGCGCCATGGGCGAAAGCTCGGCGGATTCGAACGGTATTTCGGGCGGCGGCGTCACCCCCAACAATGCGCAGGCAAAGGCGATGACTTCCGCCGGCGCCGCCGGATCGTCGTCGCAGAGATTATAGGCGGTGCCGGGCTCCGGCTTCGCAATCGAAGCGTGCAGAACCGCGGCAATGTCGTCTACATGGATGCGGCTGAACACCTGGCCGGGCTTCACGATTCGCTTCGCGTTTCCGGAGCGCACGGTATCGAGGGCGGATCGGCCGGGTCCATAGATCCCGGCCAGGCGAAACAGGTGGGCGGGCTGGGGCAGGGCGCTCCATGCGGATTCGGCGGCGGCCCGGCGGCGCCCGCGTTCGCCGCTTGGGCGGAGCGCGCTCGTCTCATCGACCCAGTCGCCGTTCCGGTCGCCATAGACGCCGGTGGTCGAAAGATAGCCGATCCATTCCAGCCGGCCGGCGGCAGCGGCGATATCATTCCCATGTGTATCGATGACCGGGTCGCCCGCGTCATCCGGCGGAACGGAACTCAGCAGATGCGTGGCGCGCGACAAATGCGCGGCAATATCCGGAACCGGATGCCCGCGGTCGAAGCGCAGCATTTCGATGCCGCTCGGCGCCGCTTCGCCGGCCTTTTCCGGCTCGCGACAGGTTCCGGTTACTTTCCAGCCCTTTTTCTGCAGGCTGCGCGCCAGCACCAAAGCGCTGTAGCCGAGACCGAAACAGAAGAGGTGCGGCGATCCACTCATTTGATGGGGCCTTGATTTGATCGGCTTTGTGATCGGGGTTGTCTCGCCTGGGCTTGCTTTTTCGGGCCGGGAAACCGATCTTTCACGCCATCCCGATCCGCCCCCAATAATGGGGGGCGATGGAACTGGCAAGAGCACGGACGACCGGCTGCGATGATGCGGACCACCTTTTCACATATGCCTCGCCTTGCCTGCATCCTGTCGCTGGGTTGGTTTCTGCTGACGCCCGTGCATGCCGCGGCGGATACCAAGGCCGTTGCGGCTCCGGACGCGATGCCCGCCGCCGTCACCGATGCCAACCAGCAGCGGCAGTATCAGGACTGCATGGCGCTCACCAACACCACCCCGAAAGCCGCTTTGAAGCAGGCGATGGCATGGGAGAAACAGGGCGGCGGCGATGCGGCCCGGCATTGCCTGGCGACGTCGTATTACGCGCTCGGGCAATATGACGATGCGGCGCTGGAACTCGAACGCATCGCCTCGACCATGCCCCAGATCAAGGCGCCGATCATGGCGCAGCTCTTCGATCAGGCGGCGCAGTCCTGGATGCGGCTCGGCAAGGTCGATCTGGCGCTCAAGGACGTCAACCAGGGCCTGAAGCTCGCCAAGAACAGTGTCGATCTTCTGGTGTTCCGCGCCACCATCTACGGCAATGAAGGCAAGTATTTCGATGCGCTCGACGATCTCAACGCCGCTTACGATCTTACCTCCGATCGGGGGACGATTCTGATCCTGCGCGCGACCGCCTATCGCCAATTGCAGCAGCCTGACCTCGCCAAGGACAATATCGACATGGCGCTGAAGGCGGATCCCAACGATCCGGATGCGCTGCTTGAACGCGGCACCCAGCGGAACCAAGCCGGGGATAAGGATGGCGCGCGCCAGGATTGGCTGCGCACCATCGAATTGGCGCCCGATTCACCCACCGCCGAGGATGCCCGCGAGCTGCTCGCCCAGCTCGACGTGAAGACGAATTAAAAATCGAGATCCGCGTAATGCGCCGGCGGCGGCGCACCTGGCAGGTTGTCGGCCAAAAGCGGCCGGAAGCTCGGCCGCGACTTCATGCGTGCATACCAGTCCTTGGCCGCGCCGTGATCGTCCCAGGGAACGTCGCCCAGATAGTCCATCGCGGAGATTTGCGCCGCGGCGATCAGGTCAGCCACGCTGAAGTTATCGCCGGCGAGCCAGTTCCGCCGCTCGGCGAGCCAGCCGATATAGTCGAGATGGATGCCGATATTGACCTTGCCGGCACGGATCGCGGCGGAATCCGGGCCGCCCCGCGCGCCGGCATTCCCTGCCGGCATATAGCGCTTGAAGATCTTCTCGTGCAGCAGGTTGCGGGTGACGTCCCGCTCGAATTTCAGATCGAACCAGGCGACCAACCGCCGGACCTCGGCACGCTCCGCCGCGCTGCGTCCGAGCAGCGGCGCCCCGGCGCTGGCATTCTCCAGATAGGTTTCTTCGAGATATTCCAGAATCGGATAAAAGCCGCATACCGTGAGATGGTCATCCTCCACCAGGACCGGAACCTCGCCCGCCGGATTCATGATCAGGAATTGCTCGCGCCGGTCCCAGGGCCGTTCCACGACGAGCTCGGTCTCAAGGCGCTTCTCGGCAAGAAGGAGCCGAATGGCACGCGATTGTGGCTGCAGAGGATGATGAAACAGTTGGCGCATGCGAATCGCTCGGCGGGACTCGGTCGAAGGGGGTGGAACCCTTCGAACATAGAACATGATGTCGGCAGAATGAAGCTGTTCCCTTAAGGGTGCTGCAGCGTAGCGCTGGCGCGCGAGATTGGCCTGCCGCTATGCGTCGAAATGGCGCGGCGAATCAAACCCGTTTCGGCCGGATCGGTTGCATGGAATCGCGCAACTGCCCGCAAAAACACCACCCGAAAAAGCCCGGTCGTTCCGTCGCAACTGATGCTCCGACCCGGCATTGTCTTAAGACCAAGGTGCAGGGAAATGATCGGCGACCGTAATCTGCGGTTGCGCCGTGGAATTCTCCCGCATCGTACAACAAGGAAGGACAGCACATGGCGAATCAGCAGCAGCAGAACCCAGAGCACCGCCAGGGCCAACAGAACCAGGGCCAACAGAACCAAGGTCAGGAGAATCAGGGTCAGAAGCATCAGGGCGGCGGGCAGAAGGACCAGGGCCAGCAGAACCAGGGCCAGCGCGATTCGGGCGGGCAACAGCAGCAAGGCAATGCGACCGAGCGGAAAGCGCCGAACTTCGATAACAACAACAATGCCGGCAAGCAGATGTCGGCCTCCAATCCATCAGCGCGCGACCGCAATGGCGTGGAACCGGAAAAGCCGGAAAACCTCGGCCATGATCCGAAGTTCGACGATATCCAGGCCAGCGGCCAGCGTTCCACACAAAGCGGCGGGAACCAGAACCGGAGCTAGAGCATCGGCGCCCCTGAAGGGTGTCGTTCCATCCAGCGAACTTGAGGGCCAGCAAGCCTGCCAGCAAGCCTGAAGGACGAGGCGGCGGGATTACCCGGAAAATTCCAGGGAACGCCCGCCGCTCTCGCGCACTTGAAACAGTTAACTGAAACAAGGAGGTTCATCATGAGCCATGCATCCGCGAGAATTTCGGACGTCGCCAATGGCGGCACCGAAGCCCTGCGTGAAACCTATGGCAGCGCCAGAGAGAGCATGCATGAGGCTGGAGACGCGGTCCGCACCGCCGCGCGGGAAACCGCACGCGAAGCCGTGAAGGCGGGGCGTGCCCAGGCTGGCCGGGCGGCAGATGCGGCGCAGGACGCCGCCCTTTCCGTCTCGTCCTATATCCGCGCCCGCCCTGTCGAGGCGGCGCTGATCGGCCTTGGCGGCCTTGTCATCGCCAGCCTGCTGCTTCGCCGGCGCTGATCCTGCCGCCTAAGCGGGGTTTCCTAGCGGCGGAGGCCCCGCGTGGCGAGGGAGAGGCCGGGAATATCGCCGGTCCGCGCATCGGGGCAAATCAGCCCGCGCTGATGTGAATCCCGGAAATCCGCCCCGCGCAGATCCGCGGCGGTGAGATCGGCTTCGCTCAGATTGGCCCCGTTAAGGTCGGCCGCCAGGAGCCAAGCATGCTTGAGCTTGGTCCGGGTGAGCAGGCATCGTTCCAGCTTCGCCAGAGCGAGGTTGGTGCCGCTCAGGTCAAAACC
>DASYDA010000033.1:0-1543 GCA_036499865.1 Dongiaceae bacterium
ATCCTGGTCAATATCTTCGGCGGCATCATGCGCTGCGACGTGATCGCGGAAGGCGTGGTCGCCGCGGCGAAAGAAGTTTCGCTGCACGTGCCCCTGGTCGTGCGGCTGGAAGGCACCAATGTCGAGCTCGGCAAGAAGATCCTGGCGCAATCGGGCTTGAAGATTCTCTCCGCCGACAACCTGGCCGATGCCGCCGAAAAGGTGGTCAAGGCCGTGAAGGAGGCGCAGTAATCATGTCGGTTCTGGTCGATCGTAACACCAAGGTCATTTGTCAGGGCTTCACCGGCGCCCAGGGCACTTTCCACTCCGAACAGGCGATCGCTTACGGCACCAAGATGGTGGGCGGCGTCACGCCGGCCAAAGGCGGCACGCGACATCTCGATCTGCCGGTCTTCGATACCGTGGCCGATGCGGTCGCGAAGACGGGCGCCAATGCCAGCGTCATCTATGTCCCGCCGCCCTTCGCGGCCGACGCCATCCTGGAAGCAATCGACGCCAAGCTGCCGCTGGTGGTCTGCATCACCGAAGGCATCCCGGTCATCGACATGGTGCGGGTGAAGCGCGCCTTGTCAGGTTCCGGCACGCGGCTGATCGGCCCGAACTGCCCCGGCGTCATCACGCCGGAGGAGTGCAAGATCGGCATCATGCCCGGCCATATCCATAAGAAGGGCAAGATCGGCATCGTGTCCCGCTCGGGCACCCTGACCTACGAAGCCGTCGCCCAGACGACCGCGGCCGGGCTCGGCCAGAGCACCTGCATCGGGATCGGCGGCGATCCCGTGAACGGCACCAATTTCGTCGATTGCCTCGACATGTTTCTCAAGGACCCGGAGACCCAGGGCATCGTCATGATCGGTGAGATCGGCGGCAGCGCCGAAGAGGACGCCGCGGCCTTCCTGAAGGCCTCCAAGGTCAAGAAACCCGTGGTCGGCTTCATCGCGGGCGTCACCGCGCCGCCGGGCCGCCGCATGGGCCATGCCGGCGCGATCATCTCCGGCGGCAAAGGCGGTGCCTCGGACAAGATCGAAGCCATGAAGTCGGCGGGGATATTCGTGGCGGAATCGCCGGCCGCGCTGGGCAGCACCATGGTCAAGGCGCTCGGGAAATAACCCGCCGCGGGCCTCGAGCCGGCAGTCGTCGCGCGGCTGCCGGCGCATTTCCGCATAGCGGAAACCGGATCAATAGTCGAAAAGTCGTCGCAATTTACCTATATTTAATCAAGACGCCGTCTTTTGATGGCCCAGGGGAATGTCAGCCGACCGTATGAGTTGCGCCGGCCCAATCCCGTCATCTTCACGCGAATGGCTTCTGAACGAGCGAAACACATGACAAGCAGCCAAGCGAGCTTCCTATCCGGCCCCAACGGCCCCTTCATCGAAGAGCTTTACGGCAAATATCTGGAGAATCCGGCGTCGGTCGACCCGAGCTGGCGCAAGTTCTTCGCCGAACTCCAGGACGAGGCCGGCACCGCCCTGCAGGACATCCGCGGCGCCTCCTGGGCGCCCCGCGCGCGCGACGTGGAAATCGGCGAGAACGGCCATGA
>DASYDA010000034.1:0-8631 GCA_036499865.1 Dongiaceae bacterium
CGAGACCGGCCCCGCGATCATCCTGATCACCCACGACATGGGCGTGGTCGCCGAGACCGCCGACCGTGCCGTCATCATGCGCCGCGGCCGCGCCGTGGAGACGGGCACGGTCAGCCGCATCTTCGAGCATCAGGACCACGAATACACCAAGGCGCTGCTGGCCGCGGTTCCCAAATTCGCCCATGGCGCGAAGGCGCCGGAATTCAGAGGTGGCACGAAGGCGCCGGAATTCAGGGGTGGCGCGAAGGCGCCGGCCCCGCTTCAACCGGAACCGCCGCTCCTCCATGTCAACGATCTCGTCGTCCGCTTCGATGTGCGCGGCACCGGCATCATCCCGCGCGTGACCCAACGCGTGCATGCGGTGGAGAAAATCTCTTTCGACCTGAAGCCTGCCGAAACCCTGGCCCTGGTCGGCGAATCCGGCTGCGGCAAATCCACCACGGGAAAGGCGCTGCTGCGCCTGGTTCCGAGCATGGGCCGCGTCGAGTTGCAGGGCACGGCGCTCGGCCAGGATTCCGCAGCCATCAAGGCCTGGCGGCGCAATATGCAGATGATCTTCCAGGACCCCATGGCCTCGCTGGACCCGCGCATGACCGTCGGCGAGCTGGTCGCCGAGCCGCTGGTGATCCACGGCATCGCCAGCGGTTCCGAGATCAAGGACCGGGTCACCGCGCTCTTTCAGCGCGTCGGCCTGACACCCGAACAGATGACCCGCTATCCCCATGAATTCTCCGGCGGCCAGCGCCAGCGCATCTGCATCGCCCGTGCGCTCACCTTGGGGCCGAAGATCATCGTCGCCGATGAATGCGTCTCCGCCCTCGACGTCTCCATCCAGGCGCAGATCCTGGATCTGCTGAAGGAGCTGCAGGACGAACTCGGCGTCGCCTATCTCTTCATCTCCCACGACATGGCGGTGGTCGAGCAGGTCAGCCACCGCGTCGCCGTCATGTATCTCGGCCAGATCGTGGAAACCGGCCCGGCGAAAGCCGTGCTCGGCGATCCAAGACATCCCTATACGAAGAAGCTCCTCTCCGCGGTGCCGATCCCCGATCCCGCCCGCCGGCATTTCGAGCGGGAATCCCTGGAGGGCGAGGTGCCGAGCCCCTTCCGCCCGGTCGGCTTCGAGCCCGATTTCGTGAAGCTGGTCGATATCGGCGGCGGCCATTGGGTGGCCGCCGAGGCCGCCTAGAGCCTGATCCGGTCGCCCATCAGCCTTGATTTTTTGTTAATTTCCCAAGGTTAAAGTCTGAGCTGGGGAGAACGATGATGCTCGACCGAGAATGGACCGACCAGGCTGTCCGCAAGATCGAGGCGGATTTCACCCGTTCCGCCGACACCCATCTCGAGCGGCTGGATCTTCCAGGCCTGGGCAACATCGCCCTCTATCTCAAGGATGAATCCACTCATCCCACCGGCAGCCTGAAGCACCGCCTCGCCCGCTCGCTGTTCCTCTACGGACTCTGCAACGGCTGGATCCACCGCGACAGCCTGGTGGTCGATGCCTCCTCCGGGTCGACCGCGATCTCCGAAGCCTATTTCGCCCGGCTGCTCGGTCTGAAATTCGTCGCGGTGATGCCGCGCTCCACCTCGCCGGAGAAGATCGCGCAGATCGAATTCTACGGTGGAAGCTGCCATCTGGTCGATCAGCCCGGCGCCGTCTATGCGGAAAGCGAACGCCTTGCGCGAGAAGCCAACGGCCACTACCTCGACCAGTTCACCTATGCCGAGCGCGCCACCGATTGGCGCGGCAATAACAACATCGCCGAAGCCATGTTCCAGCAGATGGCCCGCGAAGAGCATGCCTGTCCGAGCTGGGTGGTCTGCGGCGCCGGCACCGGCGGCACTTCCGCCACCATCGGCCGCTTCATCCGCTATCGCCAGTTCGAGACCCGGCTTTGCGTGGTCGATCCCGAACGCTCGGTTTTCTTCGATTGCTATCGCGGCGCGGAATGCATATCCGGCGCCGGCTCGCGCATCGAAGGCATCGGCCGGCCACGGGTCGAGCCCTCCTTCATCCCCGATCTCATCGACCGCATGATCAAGGTCGCCGATGTGGCGAGCTTCGCCGCCATGCGCCTGCTCTCCGAGCTGATCGGCCGGAGGGTCGGCGGCTCGACCGGCACCAATCTCATGGGCGCCTTGCAGCTCGCCGCCGAAATGCAGGCCGCCGGCCGCAAGGGTTCCATCGTCACGCTGATCTGCGACAGCGGCCGGCGCTACGAACATTCCTATTTCAACGATGCCTGGCTTGCCGAGAACGGTTTCGACATCGCCCCCTGGACGCGCAAGCTGCGCGACTTTCTGGAGCGCGGCACCTGGGATCCCGGCCTGGCGCAACCTCAACACGAGAGACGCTGACATGTGCCGTTGGCTCACCTACTTCGGCGAACCGATCTATCTCGACAAGGTGCTGTTCGAACCCCGGAACTCCCTGATCAACCAGAGCCTCCATGCGCGCCACTCCCATGTCACCACCAATGGCGACGGCTTCGGCGTCGGCTGGTATGGCGAGCGCGGCGTGCCCGGCGTCTATCGCGACATCCTGCCGGCCTGGAACGACACCAATCTGAAGAGCCTCTCGCATCAGATCCGCTCCGGCCTCTTCCTCGCCCATGTCCGCGCCTCGACGGGCACGGCGACCGCGCGCTCCAACTGCCATCCCTTCGCACACGGCCAATGGCTGTTCATGCATAACGGCCAGATCGGCGGCTATGATCGCCTGCGCCGACGCCTGGAAGCGATGATCGACGACCGTGTCTATCCCCACCGTCTCGGCACCACCGACAGCGAATTGCTGTTCTACCTTTTGTTCGGAGAAGGCCTGGAAAGCGATCCGCTGGAAGCGCTCTCCCGCAGCGTCGCCCGCATCAATGCCGAACGCGACGCCCTGGGCGCCGAAGCTCCTTTCCGCCTCACCGCCACTTTGACCGATGGCGAACGCGTCTACGCCATCCGCTACTCCACCGACGAAGCGCCGCCCAGCCTCTACTGGTCGCGTTCGGCGGATCACCTGCTGGTGGTCTCGGAACCCTTCGACGACGAAGACGACACCCGCTGCTGG
Organism: Dongiaceae bacterium; assembly: GCA_036499865.1. GTDB lineage: Bacteria > Pseudomonadota > Alphaproteobacteria > Dongiales > Dongiaceae > Dongia. The sequence continues at coordinate 3,062 of DASYDA010000034.1, forward strand.
AACGAAGTCCCGCCCAACCAGCTCCTGGTCGCCGAACGCAACGGCCCGATCGATATCGTGCCCTTCATTCCGGGGTGATTGGAAATATCGAACGACCCCTCACCCCGTCCCTCTCCCTCAAGGGGAGAGGGAGCGCTGCTGCATAAACCTTCAAACCATGCGAAAGCGAAACTCAGATACAGCGACACGCTCGTTGAGCCCCCTCTCCCCTTGAGGGAGAGGGTTGGGGTGAGGGGTCGAAGACTCAATCCGCGTCTAATTCCGCGAAACCACGCTCACCCCGATCTCCTTCAGCATCCCCCGCAGCCAGGTCTGCGCCCAGCGCACCGCATCTTCCTCCAGCGCCACCAGGCGGCTGGGATCGGATTTCTCCCATTGCGGCGCCTCCCAGGGGCGCATCATCGGATCGAAGGCGCGTTCATCGCCGCGGAACACGCCCTCGCCCCATTTGGCACCCCCGCGCCAGTCGCGCACCGGACATTGATAGGCCCAGACGTTCGAGAGCAGGATGCGATCGAGGCCATTGGCGACTAAGCGCCGCGTGAGATCGGCGATTGGCAACACGCCGCTGCCGATCGGCACGCCCAGGATCTCGACGGTGCCGTCGGCCAAGCGCCGGCAGGCATGGTCCTTCAGATGCACCGAGCGGATGAAAGGCAGCATGGCTTCGAGCGCCGTCTCCGGCTGCTCGCCCACCATCATGGAATTGCCATAGTCGAACAGAGCGGCGACCGGCTCCTTGTCCACGCCACGCATGATCTCGGCCAGCTCCGCGCCGGTAAAGTCCTCGTGGTTCTCCAGCAGCAGCGCAATACCCGCCGCCTTGAACATCGGCGCCGCCTGGCGAAGATCGGCGATGGTCCGCTGCACGGTTTCCTGCGGCGAGCCCGCATGGCGCATATAGGTACGCAACTGCTCGACGCCGAGCCCCTCGCAGACCTCCAGCATGGCCTTGAGATGCGGCTCATCCGTGCCGCTGGTCTCCATGTCGCAACACAGCCGGTTTGCTTCGAGCCTGTGGCGCACCTGCCGGATGTGATCCTTCGACATACCCGAAAGCTGGCGATAGTTCGGCCCGTTGATGTTGATGCTGACGCCCGTATAACCGTCCGCCGCCGCGCGATCGAGGAAGGCGAAGACGTCGTAGCCCGGCTCGTGCAGGTAATGGTGCCGGTAGCAATAGCTTTGCAGGAAGAGGTTGAGCTCGGTCATGATCTCCGCTCCAGCCGCGCCAGCAAGGCATTCACCGCTTGCGCATAACTGGCCGAGGCCTTCGGGCGCGACACGGCATAATGTTCGATGCGCAGGGCACAATAGCTCGCCATGCGCCAATCGTAATAGGGCCGCATGACGAAATAACGTTCTGTCGCCGTCTTGTCGTCATAAGTGGCAAGAAAATCTCGCTCCTGGTCCTCTGTCAGCGGTGGGCAGCCATAGAGGATCTGGAACGCGGGAGAAAGAAAAGCGGCGATATCCTGGATCGGGTCGCCTGCCGCCGGGCATTGCCAGTCGATCACGATCAATCGGCCGGTATCCCTGGCGACGATGATATTGCCTGGCCCGATATCGGTGTGCAGAAAGCTGCGAGGAGTTGCCGGCATCTCCCTCGGCTCCGGCCGAAGCTCAAGAATGCGCCCTCGCGCTTCCGCCGACATTCCGGCCAGGAAGGTGTCGCCCTCGGCAAGGATTTCTCGCGGCGTCATCGGCACGTCCCGGAATCCCTTCGAGTCGACATTCCGCATCTCGAGCAACAGCCGGGCCACATCGGCGACATTACCCCGCCAACTCTCGCCTGGGCAGAATTCATAGACCAGGACCGGCGCATCCCCTTCTTCGAAAAACCCGATCGGCTTCGGCGCCAAGCCATGCGCGCTGGCCCGTTTCAGCGCCTCGGCTTCATCCGCGGGAAAATTCGGAAACAGCGCGAGCTCGACCTCGGGCATGAAGCGCTTCACCACCCAATCGACGCCCGCGCCCCGGACCCGATAGACCTGGTTGAGATAGCCCCCAGTCAAAGCCTCGGCACTCGCGCCACTGTCAGGCAGTAGCCGATGCTCGATCAGAAACGCGATCGGATCAAATGCGGACATCGCGCCTTTTAGTGACCGTCATGGCCGGACTTGGTCCGGCCATCCACGCCTTTGCCGGCCGGAAGAAGAAAGGCGTGGATGCCCGCACCAAGTGCGGGCATGACGCATGACAAGAGCACCCTACTCCTCGCACTCGTTCAGAAACGTGTGCATGATGGCCATGTATTGGTCCGGTCTCTCGATATGCGGCAGGTGCGACGCATTCGGGATGACCGCCAATTGTGCGCCGGGAATCATCTTGCTGAAGGCGTGGCAGGTCGGCGGCGCGCTTTCGTCGTATTGGCCGCAGGTGATCAGGGTCGGCACTTCGATCTGCGCCAGGCGGCCGGTGCAATCGTAGCGTTGCAGCGTGCCGGTGCAGATGAACTCCGTCGGCCCCCACATCGTGTTGTAGACCTCGGCATTGGTGCCGTTCATCGCCGCCACCAGGAAATCCGGCCAGGGATCGATGCGGCAGAGATGCCGCCTGTTATATTCGGCGATCGCCGCGGCCACGGCGGGATTGCTCTCGGCGCCCTGGCCGCCCGAAGCGGTCAGTGCCCGCTGGGCATCATGCGGCAGAGCGCGGATATAGTCGTCGTTATCCGCGACCCAGCGCTTGGTGCTTAGCAACGGGCCGGAAAGCGTCAGGCTCTTCAACCCCTTTGGCCGCCCGATGGCATATTCCGCCGCGATCGTGCCGCCCCAGGAATTGCCGAGCAGATGGAATTCCTCCAGCCCCAATGCCTCCCGGATGGCGTCGATCTCGGAGACGAAGCGCTCCACGACCCAGTTCTTGGGGTCGCCGGGTTTGTCGGACTGTCCGACATCGAGCTGATCGTAAAAGATCACCCGCCGGCCGCCCGACAGCGCCGCCAGCGGCAACAGATAGCTGTGCGGCACACCCGGTCCGCCATGAACGCAGAGCAAGGGCGCTGCATCCTTATGCCGGTCGCCATTGCTGCGATACCAGATGCGCCCGCCCTCGACCTTCACAAACCCCGTCGATTCCGGCGCCGGAACCGTATGCGTCTTCGCCATGCCGTCCGCCAATTCCCGCTCCCGCTAATCCGCCGCTTACGCCCCCCAGCCGGTATAGATGCCGAGACCGCGTTTCTTGATCTGTCCGCCGATTACCATGCGCTGGATCTCGGAGGTGCCTTCCCAGATTCGATCGACTCGCACGTCGCGATAGAGCCGCTCCACCGGGTTCTCCCGCATATAGCCGCGCCCGCCGAGAATCTGCAATGCCTTGTCCACCACGCGCCCGGCCATCTCGGAATTGTAAAGCTTCACCGCGCTCGCCCGGGCATGGACCAGCTTCGGATCGAGACCTTCGGTCACCTCGGCCGCAACCCGATAGAGCAGCGATTTCGCGGCCATGATCTCCACCGCCATATCGGCCAGCATGAACTCGATCGCCTGGAAATCGCGGATCGCCTTGCCGAATTGCACGCGCTCGCTGGCATAGGCATTGGCGATATCGGCGGCGCGGATCGCAGCACCCAGGCAATGCGCGGCGATCTCGATGCGGGTCTCGGTGAACCATTCCTTGGTGAGATCGAAGCCCTGGCCGATCTCGCCCAGGCGGCGGTTGTCGTCCACCTCCACCTTGTCGAACACCATTTCGTAATGCTCGTAGACATAGGAATGCATGAATTGCGGAATGCGCTTCACCGTGACGCCCGGCGCGTCCATATCGACAATGAACAGGGTGGGCTTCTTGGGATCGCCATCCACATGGGCATGCACGATCACCACCGAGGATGCATCCGCCGAGGTCACGAACCACTTCTCGCCGTTGATCACCCATTTGCCTTTTCTCTTCACCGCCGAGGTCTTCACCAGGCTGGGATCGGAACCCGCATCCTTTTCGGTGATGGCGTAGCACGAGCGCCCCTTGCCGGCATTGAACGGCAGCAGGAAATTCTCCCGCTGCCATTTCGTGCCGCGCTTCAATGGGGTCGAGGCCTTGAACACCACGGTCCAAAGGCCGCAAGTCGCCTTGCCTAGTTCCTCGCAGATCAGCACCTGCTGCAGCGGCGTGTAGCCCTGCCCGCCGTCTTCCTTGCTGTGGTTGTAAGCGGCGACCTTGTATTCCAGCGCCTTCTTCCGGATCTCGACCAGGGTCTTCTTCGAGAGCTTGCGCTGGTCGCAGGCGATCTCATGCGGAAACAGATACTTCTCCGCGAATTCCTTGGCCCGCGCCTGAATGGCCAAGTCTTCCTTACTCAACGAGAGATCCATCGCTCAGTCCTTCCAAGCTCTATCTGAAAGATCGGTGCACCAAGCCCCCACCCCACCCCGTCCCGCCCCCTGAAGGGGGCGGGTGTTGACGTGCGAGCAGCTTTCTTCACCCTCCCCTCTTCAGGGGAGAATTCATCTACCCCCTCCCCCTTGAGGGGGAGGGTTGGGGTGGGGGCTTGGAGCCCCGGCGCTTCCGAGCGGCACCACCAGAGCATCCAGCGCGACACTTCCCTCAGGTCCCGCCACGATCGGATTCACATCCGCTTCCGCGATGAGATCGCCAAGATCCGCTGCCAGAACCGAGAACCGCGAAAGCGCCTGGGCCAGCGCCGCAAAATCCACCGGCTTGGCACCACGCTTGCCATCGAGCAGTGGCCGCAGCGAAAGCCCATCCAGGAACCGCGCCGCTTCTCCTGCGCCGAAGGGCGGCAGAGCGAAGCGCCGGTCCTTCAGCATCTCGATCAGTACGCCCCCGGCCCCCACCATGACGATCGGCCCGAATTGTGGATCGCGCGTCAGACCGAAGGAAAGCTCGACGCCCTTTCCCGCCATCGGCATCACGATGACCCGCGACCCCAGCCGACCGGAGAGATCGGCATAGGCTGCCTTTAAAGCGGCCACATCACCGAGGCCGAGTTTCACCCCGCCAACATCCGACTTATGGAATAGGCCGGGCATGGCGGTCTTCACCGCCACCGGACCACCGAATCCCTTTGCCGCCGTCAGCAAGGCGGCTTCGCTCTCGACAATCCGATGCGGCACCACCGGCACGCCGTAATCCGCGAGAAGAGAGAGACTCTCCGCCTCATCCAGAGTGTCGCCTTGCTTCAGCCGCTTCTCCCATTTGGCGCGCATGCCCGCCGGCGCCGTGGAAACAGCTTCCGCCGGCCGCGCGCGCCGGTCGCGCAAATCCATCGCCTTCCTGACGATCGTCAGCATGGACGCGACACCGGAAAGCACCGGCACGCCGTCTTTCGCCAGCCGCACCGCGACGTCGTCGCTGGAATTGCTGGCGACGTTGGTGGCGAGGATCACCGGCTTCTTCGTCTCGGCGAGAATGCTGCGCAACATCTCGCAGTAACCCTCGGTCAGCGAATAACCGTCGCGGGTCTCGACACAGAGCGCGCCCAGCGCCGTATCGGGATCGTCCACCAGCGCCTTCATGCAATCGTGGAAGATGCCTTCCCAGTCGTTGCCGGTGCCCCAGGCGTCCAGCGGATTGATCGGCTCCAGCCCGTAATCCAGCCGCGCCGC
>DASYDA010000035.1:0-3081 GCA_036499865.1 Dongiaceae bacterium
GCGTCGGCGGATTTGTAGACGATGTGCCGTAGATCGTTGAGCCGGCCGGGATTGCCCGGCTTGCCGCCGGCGATCCAGGATTCGCGCGACTGGCCGCCCTTCCACATCCGCGTGGTGAAGCCGAGAATCTCCACCTTGACGCCGCAGCGCTCCAGCGTGCGCGCCAGGATATCGCCGGTCATGGCGGCGACGGTGATCGGCCGGCCGCGCATCGAGCCCGAATTGTCGATCAGCAGCGAGACGACCGTGTCGCGGAATTCGGTGTCGGTCTCCTGCTTGTAGGAGAGCGGCAGCTCCGGATTGGCGATGACGCGGGGCAGCCGCGCGGCATCCAGCAATCCCTCCTCGAGATTGAAGACCCATGACCGGTTCTGCTTCGCCATCAGGCGGCGCTGCAGCCGATTGGCCAGCTTGGCCACGACCGCCTGGAGATGGCTCAATTGCTGGTCCAGCATGTGCCGCAGGCGGTTGAGCTCGTCGGAATCGCAAAGCTCCGCGGCATCGATCACTTCGTCGAACTGCGTCGTATAGGCGCGATAGGCGGGCTCGTTGCGACCACGATTGAGATCCGGCTCGTGGCGCTTCGAGGGTCGGCCGGGTTGTTCGTCCCCGGCCTCCATGTCCATGTCGGAATCCTCGGTGTCCTCCGACTGCTCGGTCTCGCTCGCCTCGGCTTCCGCCGCATCGGCTTCCATCTCGACGCTGGATTCCGATTTGTCCTTCTCGCCGCCCTTGGATTGCTGGTCGTCGGGCTGCTGCTGATTCTCGTCCTGCTCGTCCGATTCCTCCTCGGATTCGGATTCGGCGTCCTCCTGGCTTTCCTCGATCTCCATATCGGCGAGCAGGCGCCGCGTCGCCTTGGCGAAGGCGCGCTGGTTGTCGAGAAGATCGCCGAGATTGCCGATATCCTCGCGCACCCGGCCGCTCAATTCCGAGCGCCAGGCATCGACCATGGGTTTTGCCGTGGCGGGCACCGGCTGCCCGGTCACCGCTTCGCGCACCAGGAGGCGCATCACTTCGGGGAGATTGGCCTCCTGGCGCTGGCCGATCCGCGCATAGCCCTTCTGGCGGCAATGCTCGTCCAGCGAGGCGGAGAGATTCTGCGCGACGCCCGCCATGCGATTGGAGCCGATCGCCTCGACCCGCGCCGTTTCGATGGCGTTGAAGACCTCGCGGGCGAGCGGGCTCTTCGGGCTTTCGCGGCTGTGGGTCTTGGCGTTGTGATGCTTCAGTTTCAGCGCGATGGCATCCGCCTCGCCGCGGGTGCAGGCGACTTCACCCGCCGGCATATGCCGCGAGGGCGCGGTCAAGCGGGCCTCGCTGCCGAGCAGCCCGGTCTGGCCGCCGACGGCACCGGGCACGAAGCTCGCCTGGATGTCGTTGCGTTCCGCGATCGCGCGCACCGCCGCGCTGGTGACGCGACGGAACTCGTCGAGTGGGTTTTTGGGGCTGCTCATGCCCGTTCCAGTCAGTGTGCCAGTTGGGCCTTGGCGGCGCTGTCCTTGAGGTCGGTGCCGAAGCAGCGCTGATAGTATTCCGCCACCACCGGCCGCTCGAGCTCGTCGCATTTGTTGAGGAACGAGACGCGGAAGGCGAAACCGACATCGTTGAAGATGCGTGCATTGTCGGCCCAGGTGATCACGGTCCTTGGGCTCATCACCGTCGAGATGTCGCCGTTGATGAAGCCCGCCCGGGTGAGATCGGCGCAGGCCACCATGGCGGAGATCGTCTTGCGGCCTTGTTCGTTGTCGTAATAGGGGGCCTTCGCCAGGACGATATTCGCCTCGTCGTCATGCGGCAGGTAGTTCAGCGTCGCCACGATGTTCCAGCGGTCCATCTGGCCCTGGTTGATCTGCTGGGTGCCGTGATAGAGCCCGGTCGTGTCGCCGAGGCCGACGGTGTTCGCGGTGGAGAACAGCCGGAAGGCGGGATGCGGACGGATCACGCGGTTCTGGTCGAGCAAGGTGAGCTTGCCCTCGACTTCCAGCACGCGCTGGATCACGAACATCACGTCCGGGCGGCCGGCATCGTATTCGTCGAACACCAGCGCGGTCGGATGCTGCAAGGCCCAGGGCAGCAGGCCCTCGCGGAACTCAGTCACCTGCTTGCCGTCCTTGAGGACGATCGCGTCCTTGCCGATCAGATCGATGCGGCTGATATGGCTGTCGAGATTGATGCGGATGCAGGGCCAATTGAGCCGCGCCGCCACCTGCTCGATATGGGTCGATTTGCCGGTACCGTGATAGCCCTGGATCATTACGCGCCGGTTATGCGCGAAGCCCGCCAGGATCGCCATCGTCGTGTCATGGTCGAAGCGGTAGGCCTCGTCGAGATCCGGGACCTGCTCGCCACGCTGGCTGAAGGCCGGCACCTGCATGTCGGAATCGAGCCCGAATTGCTGACGCACCGAGATGGTGATGTCCGGCAGCGTCGATTTGTCGAAAGCCGCGCCGTTCTTTGATCCGTTCTGAGATGCTTGCAGAGCCATGAATTCGGTGTCCAGATTCCCAGTTGGAAATTTGCCAGTTCTTTCAACGGGCTTGATGGGCGGCACTCGGTCGAAAATCGAGCCGCCGCGAAGACCCTTCAGCCGCCAAGCGGTTTTTTTAACGGCTTTGCCCTGCCATGACCAGGGGTATGGCTGAAAAGCCGGGTTGCGAAAAGCGAGGGGGTGGTCGCGCCGGCCGGTATGCGGCGAAATGTATCGATGCAATTCGTCCCGGACGGCGTTCCCGAGCATGGTGCCGGAGCGGCGGCGAAGGCCCGCCGCCGCTCCGATCGGGTCGGTTAATTCACGATCTCGTAAGGGACAATGATGTTCTGCTGGTGAGCGAAGATCAGGCAGGGGCGGCCGCCATTGCGGGTCTTGCAGACATCGAGGGCATCGCCCTTGTCGAGCGTGCCGACGTCGCAGCTGTTGTCCGGGCAACCGGTCAGGCCCCAGGCCTTGCCGTCCTTGGTGACGGCGAAATAGCCGTCGCCGACCGGACCGGTATAGCTCTTCGGCATCAGCCATTGCTTGTAGTTGATATAGGCATCCCAGGTCGCCTGGGTGATGGTGACCTTCTCGCCGCTGGCGAG
>DASYDA010000036.1:0-10278 GCA_036499865.1 Dongiaceae bacterium
CGTCGCCGAGCATTGGCAGGTGGCGCGCGGGGGGAAGCGGATGCCGGCTTGGCGGGACATCGATCCGGTGATGCTCGGGCCGCGGCTCAGGAATGTCTGGTCCTGGAAATTCGATCGTAAGACCGAGCTGTTCACCGGCCGGCTGGCGGGCGAGGCGATCGATACGATCTTCGGCAAATCGCTGCGGGGGGCCGATATGGAGCCGTTCTATGGAGCGGAGCTCTATGCCAGGGTCTACCCGAAGCATCGGCGGGTCGTGGTCGAGCCGGCCTTCATGCATGGAAAGGGCTTCGTCTTCATCCGCGTCGGCCGTTCGGTGGTCGGGGAACGCATCTCCATGCCGCTCGCCGAGGATGGCGAGCATGGCGACAGCATTTTTGGCGCCACCGTCTATCGCCCGCTCGAGGAGATCGATTTCGACAAGCGCGCGGGCCTCGATTTCAGCGGCGAGGTGGCGCAGTTCTTCCCGTTGGATCCGGCATGAGGTGCGTGGGGTCATGAACTTTCAGACTTTCCACGCGAGCATCGTGTCCGAAGACCTGCGCGCGGTGGCGGCGCATTGGCAGGCCGCGCGCGGCGTGAAGCGCATGCCGGCCTGGGGCGATATCGACCCGATCCAGCTCGGCCGGCGCCTGCGCTTCGTCTGGGCCTGGCGGTATGATCGGACAAGCCAGCTCTTCACCGGCCGCCTGGCCGGCGATGACATCGTCCATATCTTCGGCAAGTCGCCGCGCGGCATGCCGATGGCGGAGTTCTTCCCGCCGGAGGTCTATCGCATCTTCCATCCCTGGCATCTCCGCGTCGTGCAGGAGCCCGCGTTCCTGCGCGGCCGCGGCCGGGTCTATAGCGATCTCGGCCGCAATTTCGACGGCGAGCGGATCCTGATGCCGCTGGCCGAGGATGGAGACCACGGCGACGGCATCCTCGGCGTCACCTTCTATCAGCCCATGGCCTATCAATCTGTGGCGGGCTCCGAGACGCGGAAATTCTCGGCTTCCGATCTGGACGACGATCAGGCGTTCTTTTCGCTCGATGAACCTTGAGGGACGATCAGGCGACGAATCTCCAGCCGCCGATCATCGGCCGGTTGCTGCCCGTTGACCGCAAGCAACCAACGCTTGTAGATTCGGCGTTGGGGCGATGCGACGGGCCGGGGATTGCGCTTGAACACGATTGCAGAGGCGGCGCAAGGCGTCGGGGCGGGATCCCGTCAGGATCCGCGAGCTTCCGATTCGTTCGCCGCATATCTCGCCCAGCTTTTCATCGCTAAGCACGGCTATCACGAGGGCACCGTTCCCGAGGCCCGGAGCCTGGCAGCCGCCTGCGACTATATCGTCACGAAGTCCGATGGCACCGGCTTCCGGATCCTTTGCATCGTCGATGCGGCGAAGGATCCGGCCAAGCGTTTCCTCCTCGATCGGCGGTCGGTGCGCGAAATCGCCAAGACCTGCCGGGATAAGTATTCGGAACGGGTCTCTCGGACCCGGCTGCCGGCCGTCATCGAGATCGTCGAAATCCGCAACACTATTTCGCGGCAGGATATCGAGCGGCTGAAGCCGTTGAAGTCGCGGTTCTATCAGGTCATCGCCGCCTATGTGGTCGATCTCTCGAATCGGACGGTCGCCCGCAATATGTGGTCCCTCACGAATTCGCGGGTCCGCATGATCAAGCGCGCCCTGTTGCAGCCGAGGTTGGGCGCGACAGAGCTCATTCCGCCGCCACCTCGTGCCGAGCCCGACCTGCAAAGAAAACCGGTTCTCACCATCGCCATTCTTGCGGTGCTCGCCGCGATCTTCGCGCTGGAGGTGGAATTTCCGGCGGATGGCGGACCGCAATCCGTGGTTCCTAGCATCACCACCCTGGTCGCGTTCGGCGGCCTGATGCGCAACCTGGTCGCGCAGGGCGAGTGGTATCGCATCCTGACCGGTCCCCTGCTGCATGCCAGCCCCGAGCACATCATCTTCAATGGAATTGCCCTCTGGTTCGCGGGCAGCGTGCTGGAACGCCTGCTCGGCCGGGCCTGGCTGCTGGCGCTGTTCTTCTTCGGCGCAATCGGCGGCGCCCTCATGTCGCTGGCGCTCAATCCTCCGGAGCTGGTTTCGATCGGCGCTTCGGGCGCCATCATGTGCCTGATCGCCGCCGTCTGTGTCACCGCCTTCCGCTATCCGGTCGGCGTACAGCGGACCCGCATCCAGTCGCGCATGCTGCGCATGCTGATTCCATCTTTGATTCCGCTTGCGGCGCATGCCGATGGCGGCGGCGTCGACTATGCCGCGCATCTCGGTGGCGCTTTGACGGGCTTTGCCCTGGGCGGCGGCTTGCTGGCGATCTGGCCGCGCGATCTGGCCGCGCCGCGCTTGGCGCCATTGGCGAAGGCTCTGGCGCTGATCGCCGTGGTGGTTTTCGCCGGCGCCGTCTTCGAAGACTATACCGGGCACGAGAAATATGCGCTGAGCGCCTCGCTCATTCCCGAGCAGGAACTGCCCAAGACCAACGACCAGATCGCGCCTCTCTCCGAGAAACTGGTGGAAAGCTATCCAAAGGATCCGCGGTCGCATTTTTTCCGCGCGCTTGCCGTGATGAACGACGATCCGCCGACGGCCGAGCACGAGCTGAAGACGGCGCTCGGAGAGCGCCAGATGTTGGAAACGGAATTCAAGCCGGATTTCGAAATCACCCTCGTTTCTTATCTCGCCCGTACCCTGGTCATGGAAGGCCGCAGCGACGAAGCGCGGCTGGCGGTGAAGCCCTATTGCCGTCGCGGCCCGAATGGCGGCGTGCCTGAGAAGCTGGTCTCATTGGATTTCTGCACCGGAGAATGATCCAGGCTTAGGCGGCTCTATCGCCACTTCTGCATCGCGGTCTCGATCGCGGCGGTGACGAAGCGCCGCGGCAGGAAGCGCATGGCGGCGGTCGCGAGATAGTTGCCGGGGCCGACCACATGGACATTGCGATGGCCGAGCGCCTGCAATGCTTCCCGCGCGACGCGCTCCGGCGTGTGGACGGTGGTGAAGCTCGGTTTCTCGACGCCGGCCCTGGCGAAGAACCGGGTTTGCGTGGCGCCGGGGCAAAGCGCCAATACATCGATCGGCCGGTCGGAAAGCTCTTCCGCCAGCGCCTCGGTGTAGTGCAGCAGGAAAGCCTTCGTCGCCGCGTAAGTGGCGAAATAGGGCATCGGCGCGAAAGCGGCGGCACTGGCGACGTTGATGAGGCCCGCGCGCTGCCCTGCCAGCTTCTCATTCTGTTGCGCGGAACTTTCCGCGCGCCGGAGCATTCCGGGCAGCAGGCTGCGGGTGATTTCCACCGAAGCCAGCACGTTCACCAGCACCATCTCGGATTCGCGGGATTCCGGATTGTCGATCACCCGGCCCAACTGGCCGATGCCGGCATTGTTGACGACGAGATCGACCTCGGCGCTTTCCGCGGCGGCGATCACCGCCTGCCGGCCCTCGGCCAAGGTGAGGTCCGCGACCACGGTGCGGACCAGCCGTTCCGCGGAGGTGAGGTCCTGGGCGAGCTTGGCCAGATGATCGCGATCCCGCCCGGTCAACAGGAGCGCTGTCATGCGCGGCAAGGCGCGCGCCAGGGCTTCGCCAATGCCGCTGGAGGCTCCAGTGATGAGTGCCGATCGAAACGCCATGCCTGCCATACCCCCGGCCGATGCCTCCGGTCGCGGAAGCTTAGCGATTGTGGGAGATTTCCACCACTGTTTCGGATCCTGTCACAGCCTGGTCCGTTGCAATCGCAGTGCTTCTATGGCACCTGACGGGCTGGGTTTTGCAAGGAATGGACGACGCTCATGAGCGATTTTAGCACCCTGGACGGCCTTGAAGTGGCGGGCAAAAAGGTGATCGTCCGCCTCGATCTCAACGTTCCGATGAAGGACGGTGCGGTGACCGACAGCACGCGGATCGATCGTTCCGCCGACACGCTGAAGGAACTCGCCGGCAAGCAGGCGCGGGTGATCGTCATGGCGCATCTGGGGCGGCCGAAAGGCAAGCGCGCGCCGGAATTTTCACTGAAGCCCCTGGTGGGTCCGCTCTCGAAGGCCTTGGGCCGCCCGGTCACCTTCGCGGATGAATGCGTGGGTCCGGTTGCGAAGCAGGCCGCCGATGCGTTGAAAGACGGCGCGGTGCTGCTGTTGGAGAACCTTCGCTTTCACGATGCGGAGGAAGCCAACGATTCCGCTTTCGCCAAGGCGCTGGCGTCACTGGCGGATATTTATGTGAACGACGCGTTCTCCTGCGCCCATCGGGCGCACGCCTCCACGGAAGGCATCGCGCGTCTGCTCCCGGCCGCCGCCGGGCGGCTGATGCAGGCGGAACTCGATCATCTGGGTGCGGCACTCGGCAATCCGCAGCGTCCGGTGATGGCGGTGGTGGGCGGCGCCAAAGTTTCCACCAAGCTCGAGCTCCTCGGCAATCTGGTCGGCAAGGTCGATCTCCTGGTGATCGGCGGCGGCATGGCGAATACCTTTCTCTTCGCGGAAGGCAAGGAGATCGGCAAGTCGCTGGCGGAGCGCGAGATGGCCGACACCGCGCGCGACATCGTCGCCCGTGCCAAGGCGAAAGGCTGCCGCATCGTGCTGCCCTCGGACGCGGTGACCGCGGCCGAGTTCAAGGCCGGCGCGGCAACGCAGACGGTCGATGTTGCCAAGGTGCCGCAGGATCAGATGATCTTGGATGTCGGGCCGAAATCCGCCGCCGAGATCGGCGATCTCCTGAAGACCTGCAAGACGCTGGTCTGGAACGGACCGCTCGGCGCCTTTGAAACGCAACCCTTCGACAAGGGGACCACGGCGGTCGCCAGGGCCGCGGCGGCGCTCACCAAGGCGAAGGCGTTGCTCTCCGTTGCCGGCGGCGGCGATACCGTGGCGGCGCTGGCCCATGCCGGCGTGGTGGATGATTTCTCCTATGTCTCGACGGCGGGTGGCGCCTTCCTGGAATGGCTGGAGGGCAAGGAACTGCCGGGCGTCGCGGCGCTGAAGCGATGAGCGGTTCCCTGCGTGGCTGACGAAACCGTCAAATTGCCGCAGAATTTCGAGCGCCGGATTCCGGAGGGCGAGGATCGGCTGCGCGAAGTGTGCGTCACATGCGGTTTCATCAATTACGAGAATCCGAAAATCGTGGTGGGATCGGTGGTGCGTTCCGGCGACCGCATCCTGCTCTGCAAGCGGGCGATCAATCCGCGCAAGGGTTTCTGGACTTTGCCGGCGGGCTTCCTCGAACAGCATGAGACGACCATGGCCGGCGCCGCCCGCGAAGCCTGGGAAGAAGCCACCGCGAAGATCGAGATCGAGACGCTGCTCGCGGTCTATTCGATCCCGCGCTTGAGCCAGGTGCAGCTCATCTATCGCGCCAGGCTGGCGGATCCCAAAATCGCGCCAGGGCCGGAGAGCGCCGAGGTCGGTCTCTTCACCCGCGATGAGATTCCCTGGAGCGAGATCGCCTTTCCTTCGGTGCATTGGGCGCTGGCGCATGATCGCGAGGCCGGCGACCGCCCGGTCTTCGCGCCTTTCGTCAATCCGCCGGGCGAATTCGGCGATATCCAACCGGCGGGGCTTTAAGGCGCAGATTCTAGCGCGGCCGCGGCTTGGCCCGCGCGGTCGGCTCAGCCTGCAGTGGATCTTCCGGCCAATGATGCTTCGGATATTGCCCGCGCATATCGGCCCGGACAGCGGCATAGCCGTTCTGCCAGAAGCTCCTGAGGTCGCGGGTCACCTGCAGCGGCCGGCGCGCCGGCGACAGCAGATGCAGCAGCACCTGGACCTTGCCGCCGGCGATGCGCGGCGTTTCCGCGGCGCCGAACATTTCCTGCAGCCGGACGGCGAGGACCGGGCTCGACGGGTCCGTATAATCGACCGGCAGGCGCGAGCCGGAGGGCACGGTGAGATGCGTGGGCGCCTGCTCATCCAAGGTGCGGCGCCGCCGCCAATCGAGCTGCGCGAGCAGCGCCGCCATGAGATCGATCCGGCCGAGATGAGCGCGCCGCGTGACGCCTTCGAGTGCGGGCGCGAGCCAGTCAAGATTTTCCAAAAGAGCGGTATCGCTCATATCGGGCCATTGATCCCCGCCCTCGGCATGGCGCATGAAGGCGATCCGCGTTCGAAGGGCTTCCGTCTCGGAAGACCAGGGCAGCGCCTGCAGGCCCATCTGCCGAATGCCGTCGAACATGGCCCGCATGACGGTTTCCGAGGATGGCGCTTTCGCCGGGCGTTCTTCCAGCACCAGCGACCAAAGCCGCCGCTCGGTCTTGGCCTCGACGGATTCCAGGCGCGGGTTCCAGGCGATCGTCTCCGCGGTTTCGATCGCTGCGGCGAAATCGGTCCCGATCTCGGCAAGAGTGATGGGTGCCGCCAGAAAAACCCGTGCCTCACGCCGGTCGCCATCCAGTGACGCCACGGCCAGGAAACGCTCGGCCGAGAGGGGATCGGCCTCGGTGAGCTTGGCGCCCTTGCCGTTGGAAAGGCGGTATTGGCCACGACCGCCGCGCTGTTGCGCCAGGCGGTCCGGATAAGCGAGAGCGACGATGGCGCCGATCGCGTTGCGATCCGGGTCGCGATCGGCCGCAACGCCGAGCTGACGCCGCCAGTTTTCGGCGGATCGCTTGACGCGGTCGCGCGCGCCGCGATCGGCCTCGCCGTTCCGGCCGGAATGCAGCAAGTCGATCCGATGCCGAAGATCGGCGTCGTCGCGGCTTTGCCGCACGAGATCGCGTTCCGACAGCAAAGCCGCGACGTCGCAGGCCAAGGCACCCGATCCGCGCTGCTGGGCGGTCAACATCATATGGGCCAGGCGCGGATGCACGCCGAGTTCGGCCATGGCGCGGCCATGGGCCGTCGCATGGCCGCTGTGGTCGATCGCGTTCAGGCGGCGCAGAAGCTCGCGCGCTTCTCCGGAGGAGGCCTGCGGCGGTTGATCGAGCAGATGAAGGGCGCCGGATTCCGTCGTTCCCCAGATCGCGAGTTCCAGGGTGAAGGGCGTCAGATCGGCGGCCAGTATTTCCGGGAGATCGTAGACGGCGAGGGCGCGCTCCTCGGCGGCGTTCCACATCCGATAGCAGATTCCGGGTGCCGTCCGGCCGGCACGGCCGCGCCGCTGATCCGCCGCCGCCAGCGAGACACGGCCGGTCATCAGCCGAGTCATGCCGCTCGCCGGATCGAATTGCGGCAGCCGCTTCTCGCCGCTGTCGATCACGATGCGGACGCCATCGATGGTGAGAGAAGTCTCCGCGATCGAGGTCGCCAGCACCACCTTGCGGCGACCCCGCGGATCGGGCTTGAGCGCCAGATCCTGGTCCGAGACGGGCAGGTCTCCATGCAGGGAAAGGATTGCGGCGCTGTCCGCGGGCAGACGCGCCTCGAGCGAAGCATGTAGGCGCCGGATCTCCGCGAGGCCCGGCAGGAAAACCAGGCAGTCGCCGGAATTCTCATCCAGGGCGTGCAGAACCACGCCGGCAACGCGATCCTCGATCCGCGCGTCCATACGTCCGCGTCCGGCTTCGCCGACATGCCGGGTTTCCACGGGGAAGCTGCGCCCGGCGCTGACCAACCGCCGCGCCCCCGGCATCAACCCCGCCACGCGTTCGGTGTCGAGCGTCGCCGACATGACCATCAGGCGGAGATCCGGCCGCAGGCTCGCTTGGGCTTCCAAAGCGAAGGCCAAAGCGAGATCACCGTCCAGGGAACGCTCGTGGAATTCGTCGAACAGCACGGCGGCAATCCCGGCGAGTTCCGGATCGCCCTGGATCTGCCGGAGGAAGAGACCGGTGGTGACGCATTCGATCCGGGTCATAGGCCCGATCTTGCGGTCCAGCCTGACGCGGTAGCCGACGGTTTCGCCCACCCTTTCGTTGCGCAGATCCGCCATCCGCTGCGCCGCAGCACGGGCGGCGAGGCGGCGCGGCTGGAGCAACACGATTTTGCCCTCCATCCTCCAGGAACATGACAGCAAAGCCGGGGGTATGCGGGTCGTTTTGCCCGCCCCCGGCGGTGCCGCCAGGACCAGGTTCGGCACGGTATCGAGGGCCGAGATGATCTCGGGAATGCTCGCGTCGATGGGAAAAGGATTGTTTATCAATGCTATGGATCTCAATTGTCCATCCGCGAGCGGCTTCGGCGGTGCTGAGGGAAGCACGCCAAGATGCCGCGGGGCATGGCGGGAACCGTAAGGATTCTGTCAGTTATTATCATTACCTTACATGACGGTATCCGGTCCGCTTCGCGCGGGACGGCGGGGGAGGGCAGGTCTCCGCTGGGGTTGTTCGGTTCGGAACCGTCATGAAACATGAAACGGGTTTGGACGGAACATGCGACTCCTGCTGGTGGAAGACAACGATCGGCTTTCCGAATTCCTTGAAAAAGCATTGCACGACAGCGGCTTCACGGTCGACCGCTGCGCCAATGTCACCGATGCGGACGCGGCGCTCGCCGGCGTCAAGTTCGATGCGACGATCATGGATCTCGGCCTTCCCGACGGGGACGGCCTGACCCTGGTCAAGGGCATGCGCGGTCGCGGCGACCAGACGCCGGTCCTGATACTGACCGCACGGGACGGCCTCAACGACCGCGTCGGCGGCCTGAACGGCGGTGCCGACGACTACATGGTGAAACCCTTCGCCATGGAAGAGCTGATCGCGCGCGTGAAAGCCCTGCTGCGCCGGCCGGGAGCGGCCCTTGGCGTGGAATTGACCCTCGGCAATGTATCCCTGGATACGACCGGGCCCAATCTCACGGTGGGCGGCAAGCCGGTCGCGCTCACGCGCCGGGAAGTCACCTTGCTCGAAATCCTGCTGCGCCGGCCCGGCAAGGTGGTGGCGCGGAACTCGATTGAGGACGGGCTCTACGGATTCAATGACGATGTGGGGTCCAATGCCTTGGAGGTCCTGGTGTCGCGGCTCCGCAAGAAATTGACTGCAGTGGGCGCGGACATCCACCTCCACACCGTTCGCGGTGTGGGCTATATGGCCATGGATCGCGGCTGAGAACGGAAGTTCGGCCGAGCTGAGCTTTTCCGGCCGTCGGGGGTGCGACACCTGTGAGCCTGCTGTCGAGCATGTCGCCGCGCGTCGCGCCGCGGGTTAGAATGCCGGATATGGAAACCGACCGTCGGTCCTTGCAATCCCGGCTGATCGTCCGGCTTTGCAGTGTCTTCGTGCTGTTCTATCTGGCGGCCGGCCTGGTCGTATTCCTGATCTATCATTCGGATTCGACCGAGATTCCCTTCGAAGTCCTCAGCGGGGATCTTGAAAGCCTCAAGGCTGCGATCGGTAAAGACAGTCACGGCGCCGTCACCGTGGACGAGACCAAGATTTCGCCGGCGTTCGGCTATCTTGTCCGTTCGATCGACGGCGCCGTGCTGGCGCGCGGCGGCCGTCACCTCAGCAGCGTAAAAGCGACCGAGGTTCCGGCACTCGGCGAGATCACGCAAAGCTGCCGGTTGACCAATAAGGAAAAGCTCGACGGGGTCCATCCTGGCCAGCGCCACTGCAGTCTTTCCGAATTGGCGCAAAACCAGGGCCAGACCTTGATTGTCCAGGTCACCCGCCGGGTTTCTCCGAACTCGACGGCGATCGATGCCCTGATCTACGAATGGCTGGGCGAGTATCTGCCGGTGACGGTGCCCATGCTGCTGGCGCTGATCGCCGCCCTGATCTTCACGCTGCGCGGCGCGCTGCGGCCTCTGGATCGGCTGCAACGTTATGCGCGCACCATCACGCCGGCCCATACCGGCATCCGCCTGCCGACGGAGGATCTGCCGACCGAACTTCTGGCGCCGGTCGAGGCCGTCAACGGCGCGCTCGACCGGTTGGACAACGGGTTTCGGGCACAACGCGATTTCCTCGCGGACGCGGCGCATGAATTGCGGACGCCGATCGCGATCCTGGCCGCCCATCTCGACAGCATGCAGGATCCCGCGGGCACGGCGGGCCTGCGCGCCGATGTCGAGCGGATGAGCCGGCTGGTCAATCAACTGCTCATGGTGGCGCAGTTGGAGGCGCTCACCATCCGTCCGGAGGATCAGGCGGATCTCGCGGAGGTCGCCTCGGAACTCACCACCTTGCTGGCCCCTCTCGCCTTCAAAGGTGGGCGGGCACTCGCGCTGCTCAATGCCGACCGGCCGGTCGTCGTGCGCGGCAATCGCGATGCGATCTATCAGGCGCTGCGCAATCTGGTCGAAAACGCGCTCAAATATGCGCCGGAAGGCACCGAGATCGAGGTCGAAGTCGATTCCGGCGGCAGCGTTGCGGTTTCCGACCGCGGACCCGGCGTCCCGGAGA
>DASYDA010000037.1:0-13007 GCA_036499865.1 Dongiaceae bacterium
TCGATAAGAACAAGATGCGGCCGGGCTTCGGCTGGGACTACGCCGCCTCCACCTATTTCTACAGCTATGTCATCGCCTATGATTCGAAGAAATACGGCGACAAGGTGCCGACCGGCATGAAGGATTTCTTCGATGTCGAAGCCTTCCCGGGCAAGCGCTCGATGTACAAATGGGGCTCGGCCATGTGGGAAGCGGCTCTGCTGGCCGACGGCGTCGCGCCGGACAAGCTCTATCCCCTCGACCTCGACCGCGCCCATGCCAAGATCAAGGCCTTCAAGGACAATGTCGTCTCCTTCTGGGGCGGCGGCGCCGACAGCCAGTCGGTGCTGATCAATGGCGACGCCGCGATGGCGATCGTCTGGTCCACCCGGGCCGGGCTCATCGAGCAGGATAGCGGCGGGCAGATCAAATTCGTCTGGGATCAGGGCCTGCTCTCGCCGGGCGCGCTCGGCGTCATCAAGGGCAATCCCGGCGGCAAGGACAATGCGATGAAGTTCATCGCCAGCGCCCAGGACCCGAAGAAGCAGTTGGTGATCTTCGACATGCTGGGCCAGGGCCCCGCCAACCCGGCGGCGGACGCGCTCATCCCCGCCGACAAGCAGCGCCTCAACTGCGTCTCGCCCGATGCGATCAAGAAGCAGATCGCGCTCGATATGCCCTGGTACTCCGAAAACTACACCAAGGCCCTCGACGCCTATACGGCGATTATCTCGGCATAAGGTTGGAAGAGGCTCGGTGACAACGAGCGACCCCTCACCCCACCCTCTCCCTCAGGGGGAGAGGGCTTTATGCCCAATGCTTGCCACAGCGTCCCCTCTCCCCTTGAGGGAGAGGGACAGGGTGAGGGGTCGCTCCATCTATCCGGATAATTATCTCGTCGAGACGGTGAAGTTCGCCGCATGACCCGCTTGGCATCCTTACGCGCAGGTATCGTGCTGCTGGCGCCGCTGCTGCTGTTCCTCGGCTTGGCCTACGGCATTCCCTTCTTGGGCGTCGTCGAGTGGAGCGTCACCCAGCCGGAACCGGGCTTCGGGCAATATGCCAGGCTCACCAGCGACCCACTGGTGATCTCGGTTTTCATCCGGACGTTCCGGATCTGCGCCATCGTGACCATGCTGTCGGTGGTGGGCGCCTATGGCATCGCCTATCTCTGGATTCGTGGCACGCCGCTGCAGCGCACCTTGACCGAATTCTGCATCCTGATTCCGTTCTGGATCTCGGTGCTGACCCGCGCTTTCGGCTGGCTGGCCATGCTCTCGAGCCGTGGCCTGATCAACACCTGGCTGCAATCCCTGGGCTTCATCTCCGATCCTTTGCCGCTGGTGCGCAATGAATTCGGCGTCATCGTCGGCATGACGCATTTCCTGTTGCCTTATGCGGTCTTCCCGGTTGCTTCCGCCATGCGGAACCTGGACGAGCGCGTATTGCTGGCGGCGCGTGGGTTGGGCGCCGGCCGGCAGCGAGTCTTCTGGACCGTATTCGTGCCGATGACCGGCTCCGGTGTGCTCGGCGCCGCCTTGATTGTCTTCGTCTTCGCTTTGGGCTTCTTCGTGACGCCGGCTTTGCTCGGCGGCGGACGCAGCGTCATGGTGGCGGAGCTGGTCTATATCCGTATGTTCCAGAGCATCGATTGGGGCCTGGGTGCTGCTGTCAGCGTCACTTTGGTGGTGATCGTCGGCGTGCTGATGGCGCTGCTGTTCCGGTTCCTCAAGCCGGCGGGGATGGTGCGATGAAGGGATATCGCCCCGGTCCGCTGGCGATCGCCTTCGCCATCCTCATTGCGGTCTTTCTGTTGATGCCGCTGCTGGCGGTGGTGCCGGTTTCCTTCACGCCGGCGCGCTTCCTTTCGATGCCCAATGGCGAGCTGTCGCTGCGCCACTACCGCGAGCTGTTCGAGAATCCGGCCTGGGGCGACGGTGTGCTGCTGAGCCTCAGGATCGGCATCGTCAGCAGCATTGTCGCGACCACCTTTGCGGTGGCCTTTGGCCTCGGCATCTGGATGCTGCGGCCGCCCTTCATGGCGGTGATGGTCGGCTTCGTGCTGCTGCCGATGGTGGTGCCGCCGGTCGTCTCGGCGCTGACGCTCTATTTCCTGCTGACCGGTCTCTCCAAGCTCAACGATCTGGTCGGCTACGACACCTGGCTCGGCGTGGCGCTCGCCCATGTGGTGATGATCACGCCCTTCGCCGTGGTGCTGATCCTGGTCGCCCTGAGCCAGGTCGATCGCCGGATCGACACTGCCGCCCGCGGCCTCGGCGCCTCGGTGGCGCAACGGGCTCTCAAGGTGATCCTGCCCAATATCAAATTCGGTATTGTGACAGCCCTGTTGCTGTCCTTCGTGCTCTCCTGGGAAGAGATCGGAGTCACCCTCTTCGTCACCAGTGTCAATGCGATCACTTTACCGCGATTGATGTGGATGGGCCTCCGGGACAACATCGACCCCGCGATCGCCGCGATTTCCGTGCTTTTGATCCTGCTGACCGTGTCCGTTTTGCTGGTCCGGCTGGTGGTCCAGCGGGTCCAGGCTCGCCGTGCTGCGCTGCGGGAAATCCCAACAGTGTCTTGACGATTTCGGCGTGAAGGCCGATCTCCTTTCGACACTGTAAGCAGGGAGATCAGCCATGAAACCGACCCAGGATCAACCGACCGGCGACCCGTCCGCCGGCGATCAGCCGGAAATCAGCCAGCCCATCGTCGATCTCTATGACAGCTTCACCCATGGCCGGATCAGCCGCCGGCGCTTTTTCGATCGGCTGACCGTGCTGGTCGGTGGTGCCGCCGCCGCGACCGCGACCCTGGCGGCCCTGCAGAACAACTATGCTTTGGCGGAAACCGTGCCAGCGGACGATTCTCGCCTCCATGCCGAGAAGGTCAAAATCGGCGACGTCTCCGGCTATCTCGCCAAGCCCGCCTCCGGTGACAAGTTTCCGACCGTGATCGTGATCCACGAGAATCGCGGCCTCAACGCCCATATCGAGGACGTCGCGCGCCGCCTGGCGGTTGCCGGTTTCATGGCCTATGCGCCCGACCTCCTCAGCCGTGCCGGCGGTACGCCGTCGGATGAGGACAAGGCGCGCGACATGATCGGCACGCTCCAGGCCCCCGACGTCATGACGGATCTGAAGGGCATCGCCGCAAACCTCGCCCAGCGGCCGGATTCCAACGGCAAGGTCGGTGTGGTCGGCTTTTGCTGGGGCGGCGGTTTCGCCAATGCCCTGGCCGTGGCGGATCCTGATCTGAAGGGCGCCGTGGCCTATTACGGCCGCCAGCCGAAGGCCGCCGATGTGCCGGCGATCAAAGCCCCCTTGCTGCTGCATTATGCCGGGCTCGACGCCGCCACCAATGCCGGCATTCCGGATTTCGAGAAGGCGCTGAAGGCGAACGGCAAGACCTATCAGATCTACATCTATGCCAACGCCAACCATGCCTTCAACAACGACACCAATACCGCCCGCTACAATAAGGAAGCCGCCGACCTCGCCTGGGGCCGCACCCTGGATTTCCTGAAGCAGAACCTGGCTTAAGCGGCGGGTTTCGCTTGGGCTGAGCTTTCACGCCCACCCCTCCCCAAAGACGGGGAAGGGTGGGTGATACGAACCCCGTTCACCGAATAGGGTGGCAGCCTAAGCCGAGCGACGTGTCGGAAAGGCCAGAACCTGCGCCGGTTTCGGCAGCGCGGGAAGGCTTCCGAGCAGTTCCGCCGCGGTGAAGGTGATGCGAAGGCCCGGCAGGGTGAGCACCAGTTTAGGCAAGGCACCGGAAGCCAGTGCGGCAAGCGTCTCCGAGGTGATGGACCGCGCCGCGCCGTGGCCGGGGACTTCCGCCAGCGTCATGCCGCCATCGCCGTTCCGGGTTGCAGTCATCGGCACGCAAGCGGAGCGGTGAACTTCCAGCTCGCCGCGGCGCCAATCGTCGCGCGCGGGGCCGATCCATTCCACCATCCCGTAGATCTCGGTCGCGGCCGGGTGAGGGGCAGTGTGGCCGCGCAGGGCACGATGGGCGGCCAGGTTCGCCACCATCGGTTCCGCGGCGGCGATCGCCGGTTGGGTGATCGCTTCAGCAGTGACCTTGCGCGCCTTCGCCTTGTTCGACGCGGACAACTTGTCCGGCGACTTCTGGGTCGGCTTCTTGGTTCGGATTCGCTTTTGGGGGAGTCGTGCGCGAGCGTGCATCGGTTCCCGTCTCTCCTCGAGTTCTCAGGCGCGGACGGGAAGCGGGTTGGGCGCCGCGCCGCGCTCCATCCCGCGTTTCGGTATATGCGGCTGTCTCTATCCGGCCGCAAGAGTTTTTTTGCCGGCCTCGCACACTCGTGAGGAATTTTTCGCCAGAGCTGCCCGTGCTTGCCGTCGCTCAGCTTCCCGTCACCCAGCTTCCCGCATTCGGGGCCTAGGTTCGCGGATACCTCATCTGAGAGCGCGGTGGACGGATGGTCGCGCAAAGGCAGCCTCAGGTTCGAGCAGCCTCGACTTCGATAGACGCCACAGCATCTTTTATGGCGAAATCTTGGCGCATCCCGCATCCACGCCACAATGCGTCCACAAGTGTTTCTCGGAAGCGTTCCATACGCACGATCCTTGCGGAGAGCCGCCCGAATCGCTCTCGATCTTGCGCACACCCGAAAATCGTTACGACCGGAACGATCTCAACCTGCAAGCTTTGATTCGGGTATGCGGCGAAGCAGTCGCACAGCATGTAAGTGAAGGAGACAGGAAATGATGAAGCGCCTGTTGGTGAGCACGGCTGCCGCATCCCTGCTGACAATCGGTACGGCCGCGGGGATAGCCTTGGCTCAGGACAGCTCGGGTACCACCAATTCGCAGGCCGGTCAGCCGGCAGTGGTGGTGCCGCAGCCTATGAACAACAGCGATAGCGGCGGCGCGACCATGGCGCCGGGCGCGGATACCACGAACGGAACCGGGTCATCGGCCGCCGGATCGTCGGCCGAAGCCACTCCCGCAACACCGCCGCCGGCCGATGCCGTGATCTCGGCGCAGAAGGACGATGAAGTCCGCGCCGACCAGTTGATCGGCGCCACCGTCTATAATAATGGCGGCGACAAGATCGGCACCGTGCACGACATCATTCTCGACAAGAACGGGAAGGCGACCGGTGTCGTGCTGTCGGTCGGCGGATTGATGGGCATCGGCGCCAAATCGGTCGGCCTGAACTGGAGCGAGGTCGATCTGAAGCCGGACCAGCAAGCGGTTCAGGTGAGCTACACCAAGGATCAGCTTGAGGCGGCGCCGGACTTCAAGACGACGGACCAAATCCAGTCCGAGATGAACGCCCAGGCTCCGCAGCCCACGACGCCGGCCCCGGGCGGAGGAACGAACCAGCCCCAATAACGGTAACGACTTAAAGCATGATTGATCGCCGGCGGCTCAGGCCGCCGGCGATTTCTTTATGCCTTTAAGCCGCGCGCACCACGCCGATGAAGCGGTCGAGCTCCGTCCGCAGCTTGTCGGATTGCTGGGAGAGGTCCTGGGCGGCACCGAGCACCTGATTGGCGGCCGCGCCGGTATCATTGGCGGCCTGACTGACGCTGGTGATGTTCTCATTGACTTCAGCCGTGCCTTGGGCGGCCTGTTGGACGTTCCGGGCGATTTCCCGCGTGGCGGCCGTTTGCTCCTCGACTGCGGCGGCGATTGAACTCGAAATGGTGCTGATCGTGCCGATAGTCTCGCTGATGCCGCCGATCGCGGCCACCGAACTCCTGGTCGCCGCCTGCACGGCCGCGATCTGGCCGCTGATCTCCTCGGTTGCCTTGCTGGTCTGAGTGGCCAGGGTCTTCACCTCGGAAGCCACGACGGCGAAGCCCTTGCCGGCTTCACCTGCCCGCGCCGCTTCGATGGTGGCGTTGAGCGCCAGAAGATTGGTCTGGCCGGCGATATCGTTGATGAGCTGAACGACGGCGCCGATCTTCTGTGCGGCATTGGCCAGGGTGGCGACTTCGTTGCTGGTGCCTTGCACCTGGCTGACCGCCTTGGCCGCGATATCGTTGGACTGGCTGATCTGCCGCGCGATTTCGTCTACCGATGCGGAGAGTTCCTCCGCGGCCGCGGCCACGGTCTGCACGCTGGTTGAGGCCTCGTTGGAGGCCGCCGCCACGGCTTGCGAGCGTTGGTTGGTCATGGCGGCGGTAGACGACATCGATTGTGCCGCTGCGCGCAATTCGCCGGCCGCCGTCGAAACCGTCTTCACGATCACGCCCACCGCCTGTTCGAATTCATCGGCCAGCCGATGCATGTCGGCTTTCCGCTGCAGCGACGCCTGTTCCTTCGCGCGTTCTTGCTCTTCGCGCAGGCGCTGTGCCTCGATCATGCCGTTCTTGAAGACGTTCAGGGCGCCGGCCATGTCGCCGATCTCGTCGCTGCGGCCGACTCCCGGCACCGTTACCGTCATGTCGCCCTTGGCGAGCTGGCCCATGACGGCGGTCATGCCCCGAACCGGCCTGACGATTGCCCGGGCCAGCGCGGTGGCGATGCCCAAGGCCACCACGATGGCGATCCCGGCGATGATCATCAGCATGATGCTGGCATTCTTGCCGGTGCCGTCGAAGTTCTCGTCGGTATGGTGGGCGTTTGCGATATTGCTGTCACGGAAGGCTGACATGGCTTTGGTCAGGCCGGCGGTCGCATCGTCAATCTGCCCATCGAGGTCCTGAATTTGCGGATTGATGCCCTGCACCTGGCGCAGCACGGGCAGCATCTTGCCTTCGAACAGGCTCACGATGTTGTCATAGGATTTGCGCCCGTCGGCAATGTCGCTCTTTTCCTCATCATTGTCCGCGGATCGCTCCAGCGCCGACAATTGCTTCTCGGCATCGGTTTTCGCGGCGCTCCAATCTTTTTCGGTCGCCGTCAGATCGCGGTTGATTTCCGCATCGGCAATGACTTCATAAAGCGCAGGTCCAAGGCCTGCCGCTTGTGCGCCGTCCATCGCGTCATAAGCCGCATCTGCGCCGGTATCTTGCAATGTCCGGAGTTGGCTGACGGTCCAGAGCGCCATTCCTGAAAGAGCGAGCACAATCAGGATGTTGACGCCGGATCCGCCGAGCATCTTGTTCGAAAGGGTAAGCTTCATGGTGTCCCTCGGCCGATGAATAGCGGGATATGTCGCAGGGCCAATTTAAGAATAAAGGCTTGGGATTTGGTTAAAATGTCGCGGCTCTCCGCATGGGTTTGTGTGATATCCACTAGGCTTATCTTGGTCGCCACTGGAGTATAATTGTCGCAATTGCGACGGATTGCGTGGAGTTAATCGGCAAAACTCCTTTAAGCGCCATCTGCTGATAGATTTTACTTATCAGCCGATAACGCCGAGCGCCTTGACCTCAAGCTATTGAAGGCGCACGATTTTCCTTCCCGCCCGTGAGACGCGGGCCATTGCCTTTGGGCGATTGGAGCTGGCGTGCAGAACGAGACAAAAGATCATCATTCCCCCGAAGCTGGACCATGGGACGCCGTTGAGGCGCGCCGCATCATGGAGGCTTATCGCGGCCTCGATGGGGCGCTGCTGCCCATCCTGCACGCCTTGCAGGATCACTTCGGTTATGTCGATGACACGGCAGTTCCGGACCTTGCCGACCTGCTGAACCTCAGCCGCGCCGAAGTCCATGGCGTCATCACCTTCTACCATGATTTCCGCCGCAAGCCGCCGGCGCGGCATGCGCTGCATCTCTGTCGCGCGGAAGCCTGCCAGTCGGTGGGCGCGCGCATGCTGGAAAAGCATGTGAAGAAGACGCTCGGCATCGATTATCACCACGAGACGCCGGACGGGCGCTGGGAGCTGGGCGGGATCTACTGCCTCGGCAATTGCGCCGCCGGTCCGTCGGCGCTGATCGACGGCGAAATCTACGGTCGGCTCGACGCCGAGAAGCTGGACGGGTTGATGCGCGAAGCCGAAGCCGGCAAGCGGGAGGCCGCGGAATGACCATTCGCGTCTTCGTCCCCGGAGATTCCTCGGCGATTGCCGTGGGCGCCGACCGCGTCGCCCGCGCTCTGGAGCGCCAAGCCCGCGAACGGGGCCAGGATATCGAAATCGTCCGCAACGGTTCGCGCGGCCTCTATTGGCTGGAGCCGATGGTCGAGGTGACCACGTCAAAGGGACGCATCGCCTATGGCCCGGTTTCGGCCGCGGATCTGCCCAGTCTTCTCGATGCGAATTTCCTGACCGGCGGTGAGCATAAGCTCCGCCTCGGAAAGCCCGAGGAGATTCCGTTCCTGAAGAACCAAGAGCGGCTGATGTTCGCCCGCTGCGGCATCACCGATCCGCTTTCCATCGAGGAATACCGGGGTCACGGCGGTTTCCGCGGCCTCGCCAAGGCGCTGCGCATGCAGCCCTCCGAGATCGTGGCCGAAGTGACGGAATCCGGTCTCCGCGGTCGCGGCGGCGCCGGTTTTCCCACCGGCATCAAATGGAAGACCGTGCTGGAAACGCCCGCTGGTCCCGCTGGGGACGAGCAGAAATACGTGGTCTGCAATGCCGATGAGGGCGATAGCGGCACCTTCGCCGATCGCATGATCATGGAGGGCGATCCCTTCTTGCTGATCGAAGGCATGACGATTTCCGGCATCGCCACCGGGGCGACCAAGGGCTTCATCTATATCCGCTCGGAATATCCGCACGCCTTCCGGCAGATGAATCGCGCCATCGAGGCGGCGCGGGCCGCCGGCTATCTCGGCCCGAACGTGATGGGTTCCGGCAAAGCCTTCGACCTCGAGACCCGCCTCGGCGCCGGCGCCTATATTTGCGGCGAGGAGACCTCGCTATTGGAGAGCCTGGAAGGCAAGCGCGGCGTCATCCGCTTCAAGCCGCCGCTTCCGGCGATCAAGGGTCTGTTCGGCAAGCCGACCGTGATCAACAACCTGCTGAGCTTCGCCAGCGTGCCGGTCATCATCGATGACGGCGCGGCTTTTTATAAGAATTACGGCATGGGCCGGTCGCGCGGCACTCAGCCCTTCCAACTCGCCGGCAACATCAAGCAAGGCGGCCTGATCGAGAAGGCCTTCGGCATCACCCTGCGCGAGCTCATCTATGATTTCGGCGGCGGCACGCTGAGCGGGCGGCCACTGCGCGCGGTCCAGGTGGGCGGCCCCTTGGGTGCCTATCTGCCCGAAAGCGAACTCGATATTCCGATGGACTACGAGGCTTTCGCCCAGAAGAAAGCCATGCTTGGCCATGGCGGCATCGTGGTCTTCGACGATACCGTCGATATGGCCCAGCAGGCGCGCTTCGCCATGGAATTCTGCGCCGTGGAATCCTGCGGCAAATGCACGCCCTGCCGGATCGGCTCGACCCGTGGGGTCGAGGTGATCGACCGGATCATCGCCGGCATCGACCGGGCCAAGAATCTGACACTTCTCGACGATCTCTGCGACACCATGGTGGATGGATCGCTCTGCGCGCTGGGTGGGTTGACTCCTTATCCGGTGACGAGCGCGATCCACCATTTCCCCGAGGATTTCGATAAGCCCAGCCGGCGCGCCGCGGAATAGCGACGACGGCTGAAGAGGAAGGTCCCAATGAACGCCCCCGTAACATCTTCCCTGACCCCGGCTCCCGAGCCGGTCACGCTGATCAAGGAAAAGGATTTCGGCACGCCGGAGCGCGTTTCCGAGAACCTGGTGACGCTGGAGATCGACGGCGTTCAGGTCGCGGTGCCGCAGGGCACCTCGGTGATGCGCGCCGCCGCCGAGATCGGCTTCCAGATACCCAAGCTCTGCGCGACCGACAATATCGAGCCCTTCGGCTCCTGCCGCCTTTGCTTGGTGGAGATCGAGGGTCGCCGCGGTACACCAGCCTCCTGCACCACGCCGGTCGAGAACGGCATGAAGGTGAAGACCCAGACGCCGAAGCTCGCCAAGCTGCGCCGGAATGTCATGGAGCTCTACATCTCCGACCATCCGCTGGACTGCCTGACCTGCGCCGCCAACGGCGATTGCGAGCTGCAGGACATGGCGGGCGCGGTGGGCTTGCGCGAAGTGCGCTACGGCTATGAGGGCGAGAACCATCTCGGCCAGGCGAAGGACGAGAGCAATCCCTATTTCACCTTCGATCCCTCGAAGTGCATCGTCTGCTCGCGCTGCGTGCGGGCCTGCGAGGAAGTGCAGGGGACCTTCGCGCTGACCATCGGCGGCCGCGGTTTCGAGTCCCATGTATCCGCCGGCCAGGACCAGGATTTCTTGTCTTCGGAATGCGTCTCCTGCGGCGCCTGCGTGCAGGCCTGCCCGACCGCGACGCTGATTGACAATTCCATCATCGAAAAAGGCCAGCCGGAACACAGCGTCGTCACCACCTGCGCCTATTGCGGCGTCGGCTGCAGTTTCAAGGCCGAAGTGCGCGGCACCGAAGTTGTGCGCATGATGCCGTTCAAGGATGGCGGCGCCAATCACGGCCATTCCTGCGTGAAAGGCCGTTTCGCCTGGGGCTATGCCACGCACAAGGATCGTATCACCAAGCCGATGATCCGCGCCAAGATCACCGATCCTTGGCAAGAAGTCTCCTGGGAAGTCGCGATCAATCACGCGGCCTCCGAGTTCAAGCGGATCCAGAAGCAATACGGTCGCGGCGCGGTCGGCGGCATCACTTCGTCGCGCTGCACCAACGAGGAAACCTATCTCGTCCAGAAGATGATCCGGGCGGGCTTCGGCAACAACAACGTCGATACCTGTGCCCGGGTCTGCCATTCGCCGACCGGCTATGGCCTCGGCACCACGCTCGGCACCTCGGCCGGCACCCAGACCTTCGATTCCGTCATGGAGTCTGATGTTATTCTCGTGATGGGCGCCAACCCGACCGATGCGCATCCGGTCTTCGGCAGCCGCATGAAGAAGCGCCTGCGCGAGGGAGCCCGCCTGATCGTCATCGATCCGCGTCGCATCGATCTCGTGAAGGACGTCCATTTCGAGGCGGATTATCACCTGGCGCTGAAGCCCGGCACCAATGTGGCGATCGTCAATGCGCTGGCGCATGTGATCGCGACCGAGGGCTTGATCGACGAAGCCTATGTGAAAGAGCGTTGCGATCCGGAAGACTTCGCACTCTGGCGCGCCTTCGTCTCCGAAGAGCGCAACTCGCCGGAGTCGACCGAGGCCGTTACCGGCGTACCGGCGGCCACGGCCCGCGCGGCCGCGCGCCTCTATGCCACCGGCGGCAATGCCGCGATCTATTACGGCCTCGGCGTGACCGAGCACAGCCAGGGTTCGACCGCCGTCATCGGCATCGCCAACCTCGCCATGGCGACCGGCAATATCGGCCGCTTGGGCGTGGGCGTGAATCCGCTGCGTGGCCAGAACAATGTGCAGGGCTCCTGCGACATGGGCTCCTTCCCGCACGAATTCTCCGGCTACCGTCACGTCTCCAACGACGCCGTCCGCGAATCCTTCGAAGCGCTCTGGGGCGTGAAGCTGGAGAGCGAACCGGGACTCCGTATTCCGAATATGCTCGATGCGGCGATCGACGGCAGCTTCAAGGGCCTCTACGTCCAGGGCGAGGACATCGCGCAATCCGATCCCGACATCAAGCATGTGACCGGCGGGCTTGCCGCGATGGAATGCGTGGTCATCCAGGATATCTTCCTGAACGAGACCGCGAATTACGCCCATGTCTTCCTGCCGGGCACGACCTTCCTGGAGAAGGACGGCACCTTCACCAATGCGGAACGCCGTATCAATATGGTGCGGCGCGCGATCCCACCGGTGCCGGGCTATGCCGATTGGGAAGTCACGATGCTGCTCTCCGCGGCTCTCGGCTATCCGATGAATTACACGCATCCGTCCGAGATCATGGACGAGATCGCTCAGATGACCCCGACCTTCAAGGGGGTCAGCTTCAAGAAGATCGAGGAGATGGGCTCGGTCCAGTGGCCCTGCAACGACGCGGCACCGGAAGGGACGCCGATCATGCATATCGGCAAGTTCGTGCGCGGCAAGGGCCGTTTCGTGATCACCGAATACGTCCCGACCGACGAGAAGGTGACGGCGAGGTTCCCGCTGCTGCTCACCACTGGCCGCATCCTCTCGCAATACAATGTCGGCGCGCAGACGCGGCGCACCGACAACGTAGCCTGGCACAGCGAGGACGTGCTGGAGATCCATCCGACCGACGCGGAGGATCGCGGCATCCATGAAGGGGATACCGTCTCCATCATGAGCCGTTCCGGCGAGACCGCCCTCAAAGCCGTGATCTCGGATCGGGTGCAGCCCGGCGTGGTCTACACGACCTTCCACCATTTCGGCAGCGGTGTGAACGTGGTCACCACGGATTACTCCGACTGGGCGACCAACTGCCCGGAATACAAGGTGACCGCGGTCCAGGTCCGGCCGACCAACCATCCTTCCGAATGGCAGCTCAAATACGCCAAGCTCCGCGACGAAACCCGCCAGATCGCCGGCCGCACGGCGGCGGAGTGAAGTTGAGTCGGCCGTGAACCGCCCAGGCGTTCCTCGCGCCGACGAGCCGACGCAAGATACCAAGCATTCGGCCTCGCCCTCTTCTCTCCCCCTCCGGTCGGCGGAGGCCGACATTCGTCGGCAAGGGCAGAGTGAGAGCGGGGGCCTGCAGCCGTCAACGGTCGAGGTCGAATATCAGCTCCTTCGGCGAAACCCCAGCACTGTCTCGACCGAGCACGAATCCATCGCCGAGGAATTCCCGGTGGCGATGGTCTATAACGGCCTCAGCCACGTGGTGATGATGGCGAGTCCGACCGATCTCGAGGACTTCGCCCTCGGTTTCTCCCTCACCGAGGGCATCATCGAGTCCAAATCCGAGCTGACCGATTGCGAGATCAGTCCCGCCGGCGAGGGGATCGAAGCCCGCATCGAGATCAGCGCGCGCGCCTTCTTCCGCCTGAAGGAGCACCGTCGCGCCTTGCAAGGCCGCACCGGTTGCGGCCTCTGCGGCGTCGAAAGCCTCGACCAGGCGCTCCGGGACCTGCCCAAGCTCAATTCCGAGCTCCGCGTGTCGGCGAGCGCGATCCACCGCGCCCTCGACGCGCTTCCGGCGCT
>DASYDA010000038.1:0-2402 GCA_036499865.1 Dongiaceae bacterium
AACAGACGGCGGCGGCGAACGCCGTTTGCGGGCTTGTCCTCTTGCCAATCCACCCTCTTGAAAAATGGAGAAGACGGCATGACTAAGTTCGCAGGGACTCTATGTGGCAGCGCGGCTCTGGGCCTTCTGATGCTGACCGGCAGCGCGGGGCTTGCCCAAGCCGCCGATGGCACCGTTGCCTTCCTGATGCCCGACCAGGCCTCGACCCGCTACGAGGAGCACGATTATCCGGGCTTCAAGGCGGAAATGGGGAAGCTCTGCCCCGATTGCAAAGTGATCTATCAGAACGCCGACGCGGATGCGGCCAAGCAGCAGCAACAGTTCAACGCCGCCATCACCCAGGGTGCCAAGGTCATCGTGCTCGATCCGGTCGATTCGGCCGCCGCGGCCTCGCTGGTCGGCTTGGCGCAGAGCCAGGGCGTGAAGGTGATTGCATATGACCGCCCAATTCCCAATGCCAAGGCGGATTTCTACGTTTCCTTCGACAACAAGGGCATCGGCAAGGCGATCGCCGAATCCCTCGTGCAGCACCTGAAGGAGATCAACGCGCCCGCCGATGGCGGCAAGGGCATCTTGCAGATCAACGGCTCGCCGACCGATGCGGCGGCCGGCCTCATCAAGGACGGCATCCATGAGGGCCTGGCCAACAGCGGCTACAAGACGCTGGCCGAATTCGACACGCCGGATTGGGCGCCGCCCAAGGCGCAGCAATGGGCCAGCGGCCAGGTCACGCGTTTCGGCGACAAGATCGTCGGTGTCGTGGCGGCCAATGACGGCACCGGCGGCGGTGCCATTGCGGCC
Source organism: Dongiaceae bacterium (assembly GCA_036499865.1). Taxonomy (GTDB): domain Bacteria; phylum Pseudomonadota; class Alphaproteobacteria; order Dongiales; family Dongiaceae; genus Dongia. Next base: position 802 of record DASYDA010000038.1, read on the forward strand.
TTCAAGGCGGCCGGCGTCAACCCGGTCCCGCCGGTGACCGGCAATGACGCGACCATCGCCGCCCTGCAGCTCATCATCGCGGGCGATCAGTACAACACGATCTCCAAGCCGAGCGAAATCGTGGCGGCGGCGGCGGCGAACGTCGCCATGCAACTGTTGAACGGCGAAACGCCGAAGGCGGAAACCACCCTGTTCAACACGCCTTCGAAGCTCTTCATCCCGGCGGTGGTCACCGCCAAGAACCTGAAGGCCGAGATCATCGACAAGAACATCACCCCGGCCTCGCAGCTTTGCGTTGACCGTTATGCCGATGGCTGCAAAGCTCTCGGGATCGGAAACTGATCTGACCGTCTCTCCGGCTCCTCCCGGGGCCGGAGACCTCTTTCCGAATCCTGGAAAATTTCGCTGGATCGCCAAGATCATGGCCGAAACACCCTCTCAACCGGTCGCTTCCGATAGGCCGCATTCCGGCGAACTCATCCTCAGTCTGCGCGGCATCTCCAAGAATTTCGGAGCCGTCTCCGCGCTGACCGGGATCGATCTCGACGTCCATGAGGGCGAGGTCGTGGCGCTGGTCGGCGATAACGGTGCCGGCAAGTCCACCCTGGTCAAGATACTGTCGGGCGTCCATGCGCCGACTTCCGGCACCATCACCTTCCGCGGCAGGGAGGTGACCTTGCCCGATCCGGGCTCCGCCCTTTCCCTCGGCATCGCCACGGTGTTCCAGGATCTGGCGCTATGCGAAAACCTGGATGTCGTCGCCAATATCTTTCTCGGCAACGAGCTCAATCCGCTGCGCCTCGACGAGGTTGCGATGGAGGTCCGCTCCTGGAAGCTCCTCAACGAGCTCTCCGCGAAGATCCCCAGTCTGCGCGTGGCGGTCGCGTCGCTTTCCGGCGGCCAGCGCCAGACCGTCGCCATCGCCCGCTCGCTGCTGCTCGAACCCAAGATCATCCTGCTCGACGAGCCGACCGCGGCGCTCGGCGTCGCCCAGACGGCCGAAGTGCTCGACCTCATCGAACGGGTGCGCGAGCGGGGGCTCGGTGTCGTCATGATCAGCCACAACATGGAAGACGTGCGCGCCGTCGCCGATCGCATCGTGGTGCTGCGGCTGGGGCGTAACAACGGCATCTTCCCGCCCGATGCCTCGAACGAGAAATTGGTCAGCGCCATAACCGGCGCGGACAACAATTCCGTCTCGCGCCGCGCGCATCGACGCCAGATGCATGATCAGATGCAAGCCGGCCCGGAAGATCGGAATCTGGAGACGCGGCTGTGAGCGATTCTCAGAAATTCCTCGATCGGCGCGACGAACGCGTGAAGCACGCCACCGGCGTCGGCGACGCGGTGCGCGCTTTTTTCGACCGCATGCGTGCCGGCGATCTCGGCTCGTTGCCGGTGGTGGTCGGCCTCATCATCATCTGCTCGGTCTTCACAGCGCTCAATCCACTCTTCGTCTCGCCCAACAATCTCGTCAACCTTCTCTTCGACTGCTCGACCGTGGGGATCATCTCGCTCGGCATCGTCTGCATGCTGATGGTGGGCGAGATCGATCTGTCGGTGGGATCGGTCAGCGGCTTCTCCTCGGCGCTTCTCGGCGT
>DASYDA010000039.1:0-4913 GCA_036499865.1 Dongiaceae bacterium
ACTGTTACATCGGCCATCCAGAAAACCAAAAACCGCATCGGAATAACGCATTCGACAAGACCCAGACCAGCACCCAAAAGCACTGCGCCAAAGACCCGCCGCCCGCGTATCCCTTCTCCTAAAATCACAATGTCAAACAGCAAACAGCGCCTGCTTCAGACCGGTCACTCGAACCGCCGGCCGCCGTCAGGCGCCTCAGAGGAGCGGGCTTATACGCGCGGCCTTTCCCCCTGTCAACGCCTGTTACCAACAAAAGACGAAGCTGCAACACCACTGTTGCAGCGCAGCCAAAATCGCGTTTTTTCCGCGCTGCATAAGCGCCCCGGACTGTGACGTTAGAACCACAATTTTTGATGTTGCAAACAGGTCCGCCATTTGTTCGCCCAAGTTCAGACCTTGCCGATAATGATTTGATCTAATTGCAGAATTTCGGTTGACAAGGAATCGATCGGTAATCATTGTTTAACCTTATCATGTTGAAACTGCCGGGTTCGCACCGGACCGACCGGGGGAAATTCAAGGTCGCTCGGAAGCACTGAGAGCCCGATTCAAGCAGGGGACTTTGTTTTGCCTCAGACGCATGCTCAGATTTGGGGAACGCTGAAGCGTTACCTGGCCTATACCGCCGCAGGTTTCGTCATCCTGGGGGGCGTAGGAGCCATCGAATCCGTCCAACCACCCGTGGTGGGGTCGGCAAAAGCCAGTGAAACGCTTCAGAACTCGGCCTCGACCCAGGCTTTGCTGCTCAACAGCCGCAGCGATCAGCCCAGCTGGATGCAGCGGTTGCGTTTCGACCTGACGGCGCCGATCCTGGCGGCCGAACACATCGTCGAGCGCCCCGCGGCCGCCCCCTATTATCCGGCTCCCGACGCCGCCTGGATGAAGGAGCAGACCGCAGTCACCGAGTCGCGTACCACGGGCCAGCCGGCCGCCACGCCGCAAATCTCCGCGACTTCAGCACCGGTTGCGCCAAAGGCGGAACAAAAGCCCCAAATTACGGCGCAGGCGCAGGTTTCGGCGGCTGCCGACGCCCCCACCGAGTCGCAGACGCCGGTGACCGCTCCGGCAAAGGCCGCGGCAACGGCCAATCCTTCGACGCGGGCGCTGGTTGCCACGCTGAACTGGGTCTATACCGGCGTCGATCAGCCGGTGGCCGCCAACGACGCCGTGCCGAATGCCAGCACCCCCGGCGCGGATGCCACCGCGCCCGACACATCGACCCCGCCGGCGGCTTCGGATGTAGACGCACTCACCGCGCCGAACGCGGCAGCCGTCGATTCACAGACCAATGCCGATGCGGCTCCATCTCCCGATGCCACGCCGGATCAGACCGCGGAGGTCCCGCTCGACTCGGCCTTTGAGCAGGCCGACGCTCTCGAAGGCGAGCAGCGCGTGATCGAAGTCCATCGCGGCGATACCTTGTTCGGGCTGCTGACCAAAGCTGGCCTGACTGAGCAGGAAGCCCAGGCCGCCGGCCATTCGCTGGCCGACGTGTTTTCGCCGAGCGATCTCAAGGTCGGCCAGCAGATCACTCTCAATCTCGCGACCGCCGCCGGTCCCGCCAGCGACACCGACGCGAACAGCGGCAAACTGATCGGATTGAAGCTGACGCCCAGCGTCGAGCGCGATGTGAAGCTGACCCGCGGCACCGACGGCCAGTTCGTCGCGGCCTCGGTCGATAAGCCGCTGAAGGAGCGCGTCGATCGCGCCGCCGGTTCGATCGACGGCAGCCTCTACGAATCGGCGCATGACGCCGGCCTCCCGGCCTCGCTGGTCGGCGAGATCATCAAGTCCTTCTCCTATGACGTCGATTTCCAGCGCGACATCCATGGCGGCGACAGCTTCGAAGCCCTTTATGAGCGCTTCGACGCCGATAACGGCGACTTGGCCAAGGTGGGGAATCTGCTCTATGCCTCGCTGACCTTGGGTGGCAAGCCGCTTGCGATCTACTATTTCGAGCATGACGGCGACGGCGCCTATTACACGTCCGACGGCCAGGCGGTTCGCAAATCCCTGCTGAAGACGCCGATCGACGGCGCGAAGATCACCTCCGGCTTCGGCATGCGCACCGATCCGATACTCGGCTACTCGGCTATGCATCAGGGCATCGATTTCGGCGCCCCGCTCGGCACGCCGATCTTCGCCGCCGGCAACGGCACCCTCGAATTCGTGGGCCAGAAGAACGGCTACGGCAATTACATGAAGATGCGCCATAACGGCACCTACGAGACCGCCTATGGCCACATCAGCCGATTCGCCGGCGGCATGCATCCCGGCGTCAAGGTGAAGCAGGGCCAGGTGATCGCCTATGTCGGCGCCACCGGCCGCGCCACCGGCCCGCATCTGCATTTCGAGATTCTGATCAACGGCCACCAGGTCAATCCCGCGGGCGTGAAAACCGTCGCCGCGGACAAGCTGACCGGCAAAGACCTCGCCGCCTTCAAGGCGCAGGTGGCGACGATCGATCGCCAGTTGCGCCAGGCCGCGCAACGCAACGAGATCGCCGATCAGTCGGGCAACGCCACCATCGATTGCACCGGCCAGCACGGCTGCGCGAACTGAAAATCGGCGGAGGCATCGGGTTTCGGACCTGGCGCCGCCGCGATTGCAGTTTCTTTCTCCGCGGGACTAGACTCCGGGCTGACCGAAATCAGCTCCAACGGCTCTGTCCTTCCCATGCTGGTTAAGCATCTCGCTTATTTGACGGCGCTGGCGCGCGAGCGGCATTTCGGGCGGGCGGCGGAATCCTGCGGCATTTCACAACCGGCCCTGTCGGCGGCGATCCGGCAGATGGAAGCCGAGCTCGGGGTCCAGATCGTCGAGCGCGCCCGGCGCTTCAACGGGTTCACCCTCGAGGGACAGCTCGTACTGGATCGCGCGCAGCGCCTGGTCCACGATTTCGAAGCCCTGCGCCAGGATCTGACCGTGCTGAAGCGTGTGCTGGCCGGCCGAATTCGCGTCGGTGCAATTCCCGCGGCATTGCCGATGATTTCGCTGCTGACCACGCCGTTTTGCGCACAGCATCCTGCCGTGACGATCCATATCCAGTCGCTGTCCTCGAAGGATATCCAGCGCGGAATCGATACCTTCGATCTCGATCTCGGCCTGACCTATCTCGACAACGAGCCCTTGAGCCGGGTCAAGACCCTGCCGGTCTACCGCGATCGCTTCGCCTTCATCACCGCGAATCATCCGCGCTTCGCCGATCGCAACACCATGACCTGGCGCGAAGCCGCGGCGGAGCGGCTCTGCCTGCTCTCGAACGACATGCAGAATCGTCGCATCATCGACCGTACTTTCGGTACGACCGGCATCACGCCACAACCGATCATCGAGGCCAATGCCTTGATCACCTTGATGTCGCATGTACGGCTCGGACAATGGTCGAGTATCATCCCCGAGAGCCTGTTGCTTCTCACCGGAATCTCTAGCGGCTTGCGTGCCTTGCCGATGGTGGATCCACGTCCGAATCATTCGGTCGGTCTTGTTTATGCGGATCGAGAACCAGTCCCGGGATTGATTTCCGCCTTCCTGGCCACGGCTCGGAAGCAGAAATTGCAGCAGCGGATCGATGCGGTATGGGACGCCCCTCAAAGTACCGCCAACACCAGCAGGCCCGGAGCGCCAGCATGACCACAGCACCCATTCCCTTCCAACCCCGCCGGTTCCGCAGCGCCGCGCAGCACTACCTCCAAGGGCGGCCCGCTTATGCGCAGCGGCTGTTCGAGCGCGTGGCCGAGGCCTGCGAACTGAAGCCGACCGATACGGTGCTCGATCTCGGCTGCGGGCCAGGCCAACTGGCCTTGGGCTTCGCGCCCTTCGTCGCTTCCGTGACGGCGGTCGATCCCGAGCCCGAGATGCTGAAGATCGCCGAACAATCCGCGGCGAATGCGGGATTCGACATTCATTGCGTCACCGGCAGCTCTTACGACATCGGCCCCGAGCTCGGACGTTTCAAGATCGCCACAATCGGACGCGCCTTCCATTGGATGGACCGCGCCGACACGCTGAAGCGGCTCGATCGGATGATCGATGCCGAAGGCGCGGTGGTGCTGTTCCGCGATCAGCATATCGAAGTCACGGAGAACGACTGGCGTAAGTCATACAGGGCGCTGCTGGATCGCTATTCGGCCGAAGACGATGCCCGGCGGATGCGGAAATCAGATTATTGGACGAACCACGAAGCCGTGCTTTTCGATTCTTCCTTCAGCGTGCTGGAACGGATCGGCGTGATCGAGCGGCGCTTGACCCCGGTTGAGCAGATCGAGAACCGGATGCTGTCGCTCTCCAGCGTCTCGCATGCGCAGATTGGAGAAAAGGCCGACCGCATGGTCGAGGAACTCCGCACGATGCTCGCCGATTTCGCGGTCGATGGCGCGGTTCAGGAAGTCGTGGAATCCCAAGCCCTGATCGCCCGGCGCTGATCGCCCCACGCTGATCGCCCCACGGCCGTAGCCGAGCGGCAACGGCGGCGCGCCGAAACGCGCCGCCGAATCGCTTACGCTGCCGCCTGGGACAGGCTTTCCCCGCCGATGGTCAGACCGTCCTTGTTGGCGGAGACCGAAATCGTCTCGCCGGCCTTGAAGCGGCCCTCCAGGATCATGGTCGCCAGCGGATTCTGCAGCTCGCGCTGGATCACCCGCTTCAACGGACGGGCTCCATAGACGGGATCGTAGCCCGCTTCCGCCAGCCACTCCTTGGCCTTCTCGTCCAGCATCAGCTCGAGTTTGCGGTCGGCGAGCAATGCCTCCAGGCGTTTGAGCTGGATTTCCACGATGCCGGTCATGTTCTTGCGGCTCAGCCGGTTGAACAGGATGATCTCGTCCAGCCGGTTCAGGAATTCCGGGCGGAACGCCTGACGGACGGCGCCCATCACCTGATCCCGCGCGGTGCCGGTGATCTCGCCTTCCTTC
>DASYDA010000040.1:0-14325 GCA_036499865.1 Dongiaceae bacterium
GATGGGGCGGCTGCTGCAATTCGGCCATATCGATCTCTATTTGTACGAGCATCCGGAGCTCGGCGGCTCGCTCTACGACCGGCATGCCGATGGATCGGGCGTCGCCTATACCAGCCGGCTGCGGCCCAACCTCAATTGCGCGCCTGCTTACCATTCCTGGCTCGGCGGACACGGCTCGGCGCTCTATCAGTACAATGCCGATACCCATCTCTTCGATTGGCTGGATCGGAAGGGCGTCGATTACGACCTCATCACCGATGAGGACCTGCACCAGGACGGCTTCGACCTCATCCGCGACTATCGCGTGATCCTGACCGGGACCCATCCCGAATACCATTCGACGGCGATGTGGGATGCGATGAAGGCGTGGATCGATCGCGGCGGGCGCCTCATGTATCTCGGCGCCAATGGCTGGTATTGGCGGATCGCCTTCCACGAGACGCTGCCGGGCGTCTTCGAACTCCGGCGCTCCGAGGACGGCATCCGCACCTGGGAGTCGATGCCCGGCGAGTACTATCATTCCTTCAACGGTGAATATGGCGGGCTTTGGCGGCGGATCGGCCGGGCGCCGAATGTGATCGGCGGCGTCGGCTTCATCGCCCAGGGTTTCGACTTGAGCGGCCATTATCGGCGCGCGGCCGACGCCGACAATCAACGCGCTGCTTTCATCTTCCAAGGCGTTCCGGAAGAAATCATCGGCGATTTCGGCCTGATCGGCGGCGGTGCCGCCGGCATCGAGCTCGACTGCATCACCACGGAACTGGGATCGCCGCCCAATATGCTGCGGCTCGCCTCATCCGAGGGCCATACGCCGATGATGATGCTGGTGAACGAGGAATTCGGCGTGGTGCCGCCCAATCTCGGCGGCGATCTCAACCCGCGGGTCCGGGCCGATCTCGCCTTCGGCGAGACGCCATCGGGCGGCGCCATATTCGCCACCGGCTCCATCGCCTGGTGCGGCTCGCTCTCGCACAACAACTATGACAACAACGTCTCCAGGATTACCTGGAACGTGCTGCGGCGTTTCCTGGATCCAAAACAGTTCCCGACGCGTTAGATTGGGTTCCCCATCCACTGCCCTCCTTGGGAGGCCGGCATGCTGGTACGCGTTCTGGCAATCCTCGCGGCGCTGCTATCGGCCGCGAGCGCTTATGCCCAGGATGAGCCCGCAGTCGATGTCGCGCTGGTGCTGAGCGTCGATGCCTCGGGCAGCATCGACCCCAACGAATTCGCGCTGCAGCGGGACGGCATCGCCGGCGCCGTCACCGATGCTGACGTCCTCAAGGCGATCAAGGGCGGCATCCAGGGCCGGATCGCCATTGCGTTGGTGGAATGGGGGACGCCCGGTGCGCCGGCTCCCGTCGTCGGCTGGCACCTGGTCGGCGATGATGCCAGCGCCGCCGCCTTTGCCAGCGCGGTCCGCGCCGCACCGCGCGCGCCACAAAGCTGGAACGCGATCGGCGACGGGATGGAGCTCGGCATTGGCATGCTCGTCGCCTGCCCTTGCAAGCCCACCCGCAAGGTAATCGACGTCTCCGGCGACAATCCAGACCATCGCGGCCAGGTCTCTTCTTCTATGGCGCGGGACGAAGCGGTCGCCGCGGGCATCACCGTCAACGCGCTGGCGATCCTCAACGACGACCGCAAGGGGCCGAACGGCCGCCCCTGGCTGGTGGAAGTCTATGAGCAGGAAGTGATCGGCGGCTTCGGCGCTTTCGTCATCCCGGCCGAGACCCGCGCGGATTTCGCAAGGGCGCTCCGCCAGAAGCTGATCCACGAAATCGCCAGCCGCTAGAGGGCAGCCGCCAGCTCTTTCCGCTTTGCTTCCAGGAAATCACGCAGGGCCGGATCGGCTTCCAGGCCGATCGCGAGCTGATAGGCGTGGTCGGCCCGTTCGCGGTCGCCGATGCGCGCGAGCAGCGCCGCGCGTGCCGCCCAATAGGGCTGATAGGTGGCGATGCGCTGATCTCCTTCCAGAGAATTCAGCGCCGCCAGGCCCGCCGCCGGCGTTTGCGCTTCGGCGAGCGCGACGGCGCGATTGATCGCCACAACCGGCGATCCGGTCAAAGCCAGCAAGGCGTCGTAGAGCGTGACGATCGCGGGCCAATCCGAACAACCGGAGCGGCGGCGCACCGCATGGGCGGATTGCACCGCCGCTTCCAATTGATAGCGGTCGATCACACCCAGCTTCCGCGCCTGCATGAGCAGCGCGTCGGCCTCCTCGACCATGCCGAGGTCCCAGCGCCCGATATCCTGCTCCGCCAAGGGCACATAGTTTCCCGCATCGTCGCGTCGCGCATCGCGCCGCGCCTCGGCATGGAGCATCAGCGAGAGCAGGCCCAGCGCCTCCGGCTGGTCGGGCATCAACCCGGCCACCAGCCGTCCGAGCCAGATCGCCTCGCTCGAGAGTTCGCTCCGACGGAGATCGGCGCCACCGGGATCGGACCAGCCTTCCGCGAAGGCGGCGTAGATCGCATCCAGCACCGATTCCAGCCGCTGCGGCAAATCCGTGCGCTCGGGAATGCGGAACGGGATGCCGGTCTGGCGGATCCTGGTCTTGGCGCGCACCAGGCGCTGCGCCATCGTGGCCGGCGCCACCAGGAAAGCCGAGCCGATCGCCGCCGCGTCGAATCCCAGCACGCATTGCAGGATCAGCGGCGCCCGCAAGGCGGGGTCGATTGCCGGATGCGCGCAGGCGAACATCAAGGCGAGGCGGCGATCCGGAATCTCCGCGGGATGCGCGGCCGCTTCTTCCAGTTCATCCGCGATCATCCGGAGGCGATCCTCGCCGGCGACGGCGCTCTTCGCACGGCGCGCGGCATCGATCGCCTTCCGCCGCGCCGCCGTGAGGAGCCAGGCTTCCGGCTGGCGCGGCACGCCGTTCTTGGGCCAATCGGCGAGCGCGGCGGCAAAGGCTTCCGAAAGCGCATCTTCCGCCGCCGCCACGTCGCGGCTGCGCGCGGCGAGATAAGCGACCAGTTTGCCGTAGCTGCGCCGCGCCGCCGTTTCGGCGGCGGCGCGTGCCGCCTGTTGCGAATCCGGTGAAGTCGAAGTCAACGACGCTACATCGTCCAGATCGGGCGCACTTCGACCGTGCCAAAGGCCGCGCCGGGACAACGCGCGGCCCAGGCCAGCGCCGCATCGAGATCCGGGACGTCGATCAGGTAGTAGCCGCCCAGTTGCTCCCGGGTGTCCGCATAGGGCCCGTTCAGGACCTGGGTCTTGCCCTCGGCGACGCGCACCGTGGTCGCGGCATTGCTCGGCTGCAACCGGTCGCCGGCACGGATGACGCCGGCCTGCTTCAAGGCCTCGGTATAGGCCATGTAAGGCGCCGAGACCTGGTTGCCATTGGCCTTCCGGGCCGCCTCCATCTGGGTTTCATTGACATAAATCATCAACATATATTGCATGACATGATCCTTTCATCTCTGCTGACCGTTCGACGCCGCGCGATATGCCCGGCCGTATCGATGACGCCTGAAAGACGACCATTTCGACAGCCCGCGCATTTTCTTCAGCGCACTTGCCGGGAGCGTCGCGGCCGTCCTTAAATCCACCTTGAGTGAACAAACCAGCAGGTATGCCCCATGTCTACCCCATGGCCCGACCGCCGCATTCTTGACCTTTTCGGCATCACATTGCCGATCGTCCAGGCACCGATGGCGGGGGCCTCCACGCCGGAAATGGCCATCGCCGTCTGCGAAGCCGGCGGGCTGGGCTCCCTGCCCTTCGCGCAATACACGCTCGACCAGGGCCGCGCCGCCCTGGAACAGGTGCGCGGCAAGACCGAACGGCCCATCAACCTCAACTTCTTCAGCCACACCGCGCCGAAGCCCGATGCCGAACGCGAGGCCCGATGGCGCAAGCGGCTGTCGGTCTATTATCGGGAAATGGGGATCGATCCCAAGGAAGCCGAGAAACCTTATTCCGGCCGCGCGCCTTTCGATGAGTCTTTCTGCCTGCTGGTGGAGGAGCATCGCCCCGAAGTGGTCAGCTTCCATTTCGGCCTGCCGGAAGCATCGCTGCTGGCACGGGTGAAAGCGAGCGGCGCCAGGATCATCGCGTCGGCGACCACGGTCCGCGAGGCGCAATGGCTGGAGATGCGCGGAATCGATGCGGTCATCGCCATGGGCTCCGAGGCGGGCGGCCATCGCGGCAACTTCCTCGGCGAGAATATGAGCGGCCAAGTGGGCACCTTCGCCTTGGTGCCGCAGGTGGCGGATGCGGTGTCGGTGCCGGTGATCGCGGCCGGCGGGATCGCGGATGCGCGCGGCATCGTCGCCGCCCTCGCGCTGGGCGCGGCCGCGGTGCAGATCGGCACCGCCTATCTCTTCTCGCCGGAAGCCAAGATCTTGCCGGCGCATCGGGCGGCTTTGAACACGGTACAGGCCGACGACACGGCGATCACCAATGTCTTCACCGGCCGGCCGGCGCGGGGCATCGTGAACCGGGTGATCCGGGAAGTCGGGCCGATTGCCGCCGAGGCGCCCGCCTTCCCTCTGGCCGGCGGCGCCCTGGTGCCGATCCGCGCACGCACGGAGGCCGCGGGATCGGGCGAGTTCAGCAATATGTGGGCCGGACAGGCGGCGCGCCTCGCGCAAGCCTTGCCGGCCGGCGAGTTGACCCGGACTCTCGCTAAGGCAGCTTTGGAGAAACTGCACCGCTGACCGGGGACGGAATGCCGAACCGGCCAAGCCCCGGGAACTCGACGGCCGGGCGGCGGATATCGAGACGGATGGCGGCGCCGAGAAAATCGAGGGCGATGCCTTCGCGCCAGCCGAGAGTGATCCCGGCATAGCCGCCGAGGCTCAATCGGAAACCGTCGCCGCCGGCGGTGGGGCGCAACCATTTTCCGTCATAGGGAAAATCCTTGCCGATCGCCAAAGCCGGCAGGATCGCGTCCAGTTCCGGGACGTCGTCCAGGACGGCCTGCACGAAAGTGTTCGAGTTCGGGCCTGGCCAGGCGCGGTAGTCGCCGGCCGCGCTGTAAGGATATTCGCGGATGGCATTCTCGATTTTCGGGATGAGCGCCTGCGCCGTCGGGCCGTCGAGCGCGTAGACCGTTTCGGGCAGGGAGCCGAACCAGCGCCCGTCGGCGGCATAGCCGTTGACGCGCACCGGCAGCTCGGTCCAGGCGGTATAGTCATAGCGGGTGTATTCGGGGGCGCCCGCAGGTTTCACCACGATCCAGCAATGCATGGCGAAGATGCCGCGCCAGCGCACGGTGCGCGCGCCGAAGATCCGGATCACCGCATCCCGGTCGGGCGTCGGAGCGGGAAGAATTCCGGCGCTGGAACGATCGGCGCTGCGCCAGTCCGCATTGGCTTGGCCGCCGGCATAGAACCGGGCCGCGGAAATCGCGAGCGGCAGCACGAAAAAGATCAGAAAAACGGTAATCAGGATTTTCAGGACCTGCCGCATAAGACCGTAAAAGGCGCGTTCACTTTAGCTTTTCCATGAACGCTTGGGCTGCGGCAGGATTACGCACCTTGGCCCCGGAAATGAAATAGACGAAGACGTCGCCGCGCTTCGCCCATTCCTTCGCCTGCTTGGCCCAGCGGGTGAGGTCGGCGGTCGAATAGCCGGTTTTCTCGTTCTCTTTGGTGCGCATCAGCCGCGCATAGGTGAAATCGGCGGTCGGCTCGTCGATCGCCGGAAACGTATCGTCATCGGCGAAGACGATGGCGACATTGTGCTTGCGGGCGAGATCGTAGAATTTCTCCGTCTTGAAGCTGTCATGGCGCACTTCGACCGCATGGCGCAAACCGAGCTTGCCGACCTTCTTCGGAAGCAGCTTCAGGAAGCCCTCGAAATCTTCCGCATCGAACTTCTTGGTGGCCATGAACTGCCAGTTGATCGGCCCCATCCGATCGCCCATTTCGACCAGACCCTGATCGATATAGCGCTCGATCGATTCCTTGGCATCGGTCAATACCTTGCGATTGGTGCAGAAGCGGGAGGCCTTGGCCGAGAAGACGAAGCCGTCCGGCGTCTCCTCGCGCCATTTCTGCCAGCTGGCCGGCTTGAAGGTGGAATAATAGGTGCCGTTGATCTCGATCGAGGTCACCTTGCGGCTGGCATATTCCAGCTCGCGCTTCTGCGTCAGGCCTTCGGGATAGAAGGCGCCCCCGCGCCAAGGCTCGAAGGTCCAACCGCCGATGCCGACACGTATATTGCCGCTCATGTAGCCTCTCTCCCCGGTGCCGGGATTTTCACGACCGTACGCACGCCCGCATAACCTTCGTCCCGGGTGACAGCCGCCTGCAGTTTGGCCGCCATCATATCGACAATGCGGCTGCCCAACCCCCCGCCCTTCGGAGGAATATTCGGCTGTATGCCTTGCCCGTCATCCTCCACCACCAACTCTAAGACATCGCCATCGCCTTGCCGGCAGAATACCCGGACGGCGCCGGTGACGCCGGGCGGATAGGCATACTTCACGGCGTTGAGGACCAATTCCGTCACCACCATGCCGATCGAGACCGCGCGATCGGTGCTGACCGGAAGGGATTGGGCTTTCACGATCAATTCGACACTGGCGGTCGCCGGTCCGATCGCGCGGCGGAGGTCGTCTGCGAGATTGTCAAGATAGCGGCCGAGGTCAATGGTCCGGAGGTCTCCGCCGGCATAAAGCTGGCGATGGACGCTGCCGATAGCGCCGATGCGCGCCATCGCGTTGGCAAGCGCTGTCTTGGCGTCCTCATTGGGCGCATTGCTGACCTGAAGACGCAGGAAGGCGCTCACGAGCTGCAGGCTGTTGCCGATACGGTGATTGATCTCGTGGATCAGCACCTCGCGCTCGGCGGCAAGATTCTCGAAACGGTCGCGGGAGGCGCGCAGATCCGCCTCGGCCTTTGCCCGCGCGTGCCGCCCCTCACGCTGCTCAATGGCGCTCGTCACCGCGGCCCGCAAAAGGGGAAGAAAATTCGCGCTGGCTTCCTTGATCACATAATCGGCGGCGCCCGCCTTCAGCGCGGCGACGGCGACCCTCCCCTCGGCCTCGCCGGTGACATAGACCACGGGCGGCGGATCGGGCAGCTTGCCGATTTCAACGAGGACATCGAGACCGTCCTGGCCCGGCATATGATGGTCGAGGATGACCGCATCGTAATCGGTCTCGCGCGCCAAGACGAGACCCGCCTCGCCCGTCAGCACGATGTCGACCTTGAACCCGTGGCGCTCGAACTCCTTCTTGACGACGCGGCCCAGCCCTTCGTCATCATCAATGTTCAGCAGCCGACGGATGGGTTCACTCATCAGCTGATTTCCGGCACCTGAACCACCGTGAAGAAAAGTCCGAGCTGGCGGATCGCGTGGGCGAAGTTTTCGTAGTTGACCGGCTTGGTCACATAAACGTTGCAACCGAGATCGTAGCAGCGCTGGATCTCCGCCTTGTCGTCGGTGGTGGTCAAGACGACGACGGGAATCCGCTCGGTCTGCGGCATTTCCTTCAGGCGCCGGAGAATCTCGACGCCGGACATGTCCGGGAGGTTGAGGTCGAGCAGAACCAGGTAGCCCTTGCCCTTTTCCAATCCGCATTTACCGGCGCCGCCGAGGAAATATTCCAGGGCCGGAGTTCCCGAGGTGAAGGGGATAATGTCGTTGTTGATGCCCGATCGGCGGATGTTCCGCTCGATCAGCCGCGCATGGCCTTCATCGTCTTCGATCATGACGATCGAGACCGGTACCTGGCTATTCATTGAGTTTTCCTCCTGCGCCCTTAACTTGCCGCGCCATCCAATGTTTTGAAAGAGTCAAAGTGAAGATCGAGCCTCCGCCGGGATTTTCGGCGACGCCGAGCATACCTCCAATGCGCCGCGCCAGACCGCGCGAATGCGCCAGACCTATACCCTCTCCGGGCCGGTCCTGCTTTCCGGCCCGCCGGAACAGATCGAATACCCGATCGCGGTCCCTGGGATCGATGCCGCGCCCGTTATCGGCGACGCTGATCCGATAGGTCGTGGGGGTTTCCTGCGCGCTTGCGACAATGCGCCCCGGCACGCCCTCGCGCAGATATTTCAGCGCATTGTCGATGAGATTGGAGAGAATCTGCTCCACCGCCATGCGGTCGCTGCGGATTTGCGGCATGGGGCCGATCTCCAATTCGGCGCCGGCTTCCCGAATGCGGTGCCTGAAATCGGCCGCGATGACCTCGACAAGATCGTCGAGATCCAGCCGCTGAATGACGAGTTCACGCTGGCCGGCACGCGAGAGCTTCAGAATCGCATTGATCAAACCATCCATCTTGGCGATCGAGGTCTTGATGAAGTGGATGGCTTCGTCGAAATCGCCTTTGAGTTCCGTCAGCGGCCGGTCTTCGGAGACCGGCGCCGGCTCTTCGGCCTCCGGCGGCATCAACCTGCGGAACACCGTATCGCGCAGGGCTTCGAGCTCGCTGGTGAACCCCATGATGTTGACGAGCGGCGAACGCAGGTCGTGGGTGACGACATAGGCATAGCGCTGGATTTCGGAATTTGCCTCTTCGAGGTCGGCGGTGCGTTCGGCGACGCGATGCTCGAGCTCCGCATTGAGCCCTTCCACCGCGGCTCGGCTTGCCAGAAGCTCGCGAGCATTGCGGCTGAACAGCAGGAAGGAGGCATAAGCCAGCAGGCTGATGGCGGCGACGCCCAACAGGTTCACGACGAAGAGCGCGATCCCGACATGATCGGCGGACCGGCGCAACCGATCGAGATGCTGGCGCTCGAGCGTCGTGATCGCGCGGATTCGATCGCTGATCTCGTTCATCAATTGCAGGCCGAGATCCGTCGCGACGATCGCCAATGCTTCTTGATGCTGGCCGCCCAGATCCAGTTCGATGGTCCGCGACAATTCTTCCAGCTTGGAGGTGAAAACCTTCTTCAAGGCGGCGACGTTTTCCGATTCCTGGGCGTCGCCGGAGATGGCGGCGGCAACGCCGTCCAACGAAGCGGGTATGGTCTGCCGGGCCGCGTTGTAGTCGTTGAGGTAGTTTGCGTTCCGAGTGAGAAGGTAGCCGCGCTGTCCGCTTTCGACCCGGCGGATGTCGGCACGCAGGGTGGCGACCATGTTGATGATAGTCTGCGAATGGTCGACGCGGTCGCTGATCGATTGAAAGTCCCGGATCAGCCATACCGAGATCGCGCTCATGGCGAACACCACCCCGAAGCCGATGGCAACCAGGACTCGTTGCGTGGGAGCGCGATATGCCTCGCGGATCATGGTTCAGTCAGCATTTTGGAGTGTTTCTAGACCAATCGGCAGTCTCCACAAGAGGTGCCCGTGAAGGAAGCTCCGAATCGCGTCGTTATGGAGGCGTCCCCCGCTTCAACAGTGAAGGCGAAACGTCAAGCTTTATCAAAGAGATAAGTCGGAGAAAGTTCCAGGCGTCCTGACAATTTCTGTTTTATATTGATTCCGGTCTATTCACGATCGGACATCAATCTTTTCATGCTTCAAATAGTCACGTTCCAACCGGCCAGAGCGCTCCTGGGGGCCTCAGCAGCCATCGGGAAGTACCCTCAATGAAATTCAGACTGTTCCTCAACCCGGCCGTCGCCATCGAGGCCATGGCCGGTTTCGTCGTGATAACGTCGCTACTTGCGCTGGTGATCCTGATCACGCCGGGGACGGGCGACCGCTGGGTGATCGACGGCTTGAACAGCGTCATCTCGTCGCTGCTCTGCCTGCTGATCGCGCACCGGCTTTCGCTGGGAGTCAAAAACAAGCGGGCGCTTTGCGCCTGGATCGCGGCTTTCGTCGTTACCGCCATCCTCAGCCTGACCCAATGGTGCGACGACTATGTGGAGCGCGTCGAGGAGGCGCTTCACATCGAGGATATCGACGATATCTGCCTCTGGTTCGTGACGCCGGTCGGCTTCCTGGTGGCGGGCCGGTTCGAGCGCGTCGGGCGGTTTCCGCTGGTCATCCTGATCGGGGGTTTTTGCGCCCAGTCGCTGTCAACGGTGCTCGACCTCCTGGACGGCTGGCTGACCAATTCGGTCGGATATGACTCGGACATCATGGAGATGATGGTGAATTTCTCCGAATTCGTCTTTCTCCAGCTCTACCTGATCGGCCTCACCCTCTTCATGGCGTCGATCTACATCTTCAAGGAGCCGAGCCATACGGGGCTCCGGGATCCTCGCGCAATCGGAGCGCGGGCGCGGAGGCTTTTCGACGAGCTCGATCTCTTCGCCACGCCGCGATTCCCGCGGCAGCCTCTCGCACACCTACCCGCGGCCCGCTACCTGATCGAGGTCGCGCGAACCGGACAATGGTTCGGCGCGCTCAGCGAGTCGGTGCGGCGGCGGTTCGGCAAGCCGATCAACCTGCAGCTTCAGGAAATCATCCTACTGATGCTGCGGGACGGGCTGGATGCACAGGCCTATTACATGATGGAGCTGTTTCGCGACGACCGGCTCGATCAGGCAGGCCGCTACCTCACCCGCTACGAAACCAAGAACGGCCTGTTCAAAGCGCTGAACAAGGCGCTGCTGGACGAAAACTGGCTACGCACCAAGCTCGGCAACAAGCGGAAATTCGCCGAACTCTGCGAAAAGGCGGGGATCCCGACGATTTCGACTTTCATCACTTTCGAGCGCGGCGCGGCGAATTGGCGGATCGACGATCGGACCCTGCTGGATCGCGATCTGTTCGCCAAGCTCGGCAAAGGCAAGGGTGCGCGAGGCACGACCTGGTTCCAAAGGATCGCCGTCGGACGCTATCGCATTCCAGACGGAAAGGAGTTGTCGCTCGACGAGGTCCTGGAGTCGCTTCAGGCGAAATCCCTGGAGGCGCCGATCGTCCTGCAGGCGCGGCAAACCAATCATCCGGCAATAGCGGATCTCGCCACCGATTCCCTGCTGGTGGTCCGCGTCATCACCTGCCTCGACCGGAAATCCGAACCCGAGGTTACGCACGGGATGCTGCGCATCCTGGGCAAGCTCGAACCCACATGGGCCATGACTTCGGAATACGGGGCACCGGTCGATCTCGGAACAGGACGCCTTGGCGCCTTGACCGGCGACAAGATCGGCGACGCCCTCGACTGGCACGGCACGCATCCCGTCACCGGCGCCCGCGTCGAGGAGCGCATCCTGCCGCTCTGGCCGGAGATCCGGGAACTCGCCGTGAGGGCGCATCGCGCCTGCCGAGGCAGGCTGGTGGTCGGATGGGATATTGCGTTGACCGCCCAAGGCCCTCTGGTTGTCGAAGGCAATGGCCTGCCCGACGTCGCGTTTCTGCAGCGGGTGCATCGTTCTGCGATCGGAACCAGCCCGCTTGGTCTGCTATTGTCGTTTCACCTCGACAGACTGGAAGCCTCCCGGCGCAAGACGCAATAGGCTTGATTGTTCATGCGACCGGCGCCGGTACCTGCGGGATGGATCGCGTTTCCGATTGAGATATAGGAGGAGACAGCGACGCTATTCCGTCGATCGCCTCGGCGCCCGCTTGGACAATGGCGCGTGCGCGCCGGCGCGAACCGCTTTTCCAGGATGGCCATAGGCGCTTTCCGGATAAGGCATAGGATCGGTAGTATCCCTCACCCGACGCGAATGTCGCATGCCGCCGCGTATTGACATGGCTTAGGACGACGCCGCTGACTTCGACCTTGTAGAGATCGAGCCTGCGCAAGGCATGGGAAACATAATCACGCGCGGTGCTCCCCCACCGGATGAAGAACAGGCAGTGATCCGCCCACTTCGCGACCAGCGCCGCGTCCGCGACCACCAGGATCGGGGGAGCGTCAACGATGACCACATCATATTCACTCCGCGCCTGACCGATCAGCACCCCCATGCGGCTGGAGCCCAGGAGGTCCTGAGGGTTCAATACATCGTCCTTGGCGGCTATGTAATGCGCCCCGGATCTCCCATCGGTCCGGACCGCCTGCTGCAGATCGATGGAGCCGTCCAGGACATCGGCCAAGCAATATCCCGCGCCGGCGCCGAACGCCTTGGCCACGCCAGGCCGCCGCAGATCGGAGTCGATCAACAAGACCTTGTGATTGTCGGCGGCGAGCGAGCGCGCCAGCGACAGGCAGAAGGCCGTCTTTCCCTCGCCAGGAATTGACGATGTCACGAGGATGACCTTGCTTGCCGCGCCGTTGCGACGCAACGCGATCGCCGCCCGCGTCGTGCGCAGGGCCTCATTGAAAAGCGAGCGAGGCCGGCGCAGCACGTAATTCTCCGGCTTGAAAATGCGCGCGTAAGGCAACGCAGGCACCAGTGCCAGAACCCGCAGGCCGGTCAGCTCCTCCACGTCTTCGACGGTGTGGAGGCGATGCTCGAAGAGCTCGCGCAGGAAGGCGATCCCCAAGCCCGCCAGGCCGCCAAACAGCGCGCCGAGGAACAAGAGCGGAAAAGTGCGCGGATAGCTCGGCCGTACGGGCGGCACCGCGGAAGATATCAGATATGAATCCGGCTCCTGAAGCTTGCCCTGTTCCGTGGTCTCCTTCAAACGGTTGAGATAGGCATCGTAAACGGCGCGGTTCGCATCCGATTCCCGCTCAAGAAGCCGCAGCTGCACCTGGGCATCGCTGCCTTCGCCAAACTGCTGCTTCAGGCGGGCCAGTTCACCTTGAAGCGCCGCTTCCTTGCCGCGGGCGGTCGCCAATCGGCTCGCCAGGCTGCCGGCCACCCGCTTCACTTCGCCGTCGATCTGACCCTGGAGCGTCGCCTGGTCGGTTTCTATGTTTCTATCGGCGGGATAGAGGTCCGTATATTGGGTATCATTCTCGGACTGCTTTCTTTTCAATTCGGCCAACCGGTCCCGCAGATTGATGATCACTCCGGAGGCCATGACGTCCGGCTGCGATTCGATATCGCCGCCGCTGGACAGGATCGATTGCAAATTGCCGTACCGGGATTCGATATCGAGCCTCTCGGCGCGGGCTTGAACCAGCTGGCTGTTGACTTCGCCAAGCTGCTGGGAGGTAACGGTGCCCTGCTTGTCCTCCACGATGTCCGCGGAATGGCGGAAATTCTGCACCGCGGTCTCAGAAGCCTCCAGATTGCCCCGCAATTCCACCAGCCGGGCACTCAGCCAGACGCTCGCGCGCTCCGCCGCTTCCGCCTTCGAATCAAGCTGATTTTCGATATAGGCCTCGGCGTAGAGGTTCGCGAGCCTGGCCGCGAGTTTGGCTTCCGCCGAGGAGTACCCTATGTGGATGGTGTAGGATTGGCCGTCATTGCTCGCACTGACGCCACGCATGACGGAATCAATCAGTTCGTCATTGGTCGGCGGTTTGGAATCGGAACTGTCGGCGGCGGTAATCGGCACGGCGGCGGGTTGATCGGCGGTCTTGGTAATGCCGCCTGAAATCGTGTTCTCGATTTCCCGGAGCGCTGTGGTTGTCAATCCCGCCGCGCGGCTCCATGCCGAGATTTTGCCGTTGGTGTCTAAAAGCTGCTCTTTATCTTCCGCGGACATGCGGCGGACGACGCTCTCTGCCATCGCCCGCGACGTGATGATGTCCATCTCGGTACGCAAGACACCCGGTTGGGAAGGCATGCTCTGCATGACCGGGTCGGATTTGACGATAGGTATGCTCCGGATTCCCAGAACAACCTGCGCCTCCGCTTCATAGCGGGGTGTGGCCTGATCCCTGAACGCCAGCGCGATCCCCACACCCACCAGCAACGAGCCGGCAACGATCAATTTGTGACGGGCGACTTTTCGCAGTCCGCTCCGCAATTCACGCCCTTCGGCGGCGGTATTGCCCCTCATGTCCCTGCCTCGAGCTAAGTTCGATGCGAGCCGGTTCGCCCTCTCGCGGTTTCTTGATGACCGATGACGATGTTTGCGTGCCCGCCTACGCTGGGCCGCTCCGAAGAAATGGAACCAGCCAAGGCCGGAAGCTGAAGCGCCCTCGGAAGATCACGGCGGTTGAACTGCACCCCATTGTCGAGCGCCGGGGGGCGGGTGCGAAGCACGATCTGCGTCCGGTTATTGACGTTGAGCTTCTTCATGATGTGTCGGATATGAACCTTCACCGTGCTCTCGCACATGCTCAGTTCATAAGCGATCATCTTGTTGGAAAGCCCGAGCCACAGCCTGCTCAGCACTTCGTTCTGCCGCGGTGAAAAGTTCGCAAGCACCGTCGACACGCCAGCCTTAGGTTCATCATCGACCGCCGGATCCGGACGACCGGACATGGTTAGAATGCTCGGCGGAACGAATGTGCCTCCGGCCAGCACGAACCTGATCGCTTCGGCAACTTGCCGAATTGGCAGATTCGTCGGCACATAACCTCGAATGCGCCTCCGGAATGCTTCGATGATGTCTTCAGGGACCTCGATGTCCGAAAGAAGAATTCGTGGCGTGTCAGGCGCCAATTGTTCTAGT
>DASYDA010000041.1:0-12787 GCA_036499865.1 Dongiaceae bacterium
GGTTTCGGCCGGCCTTATGGGGGCGAAATAGGATCGACACGCGTGGTAAAGACAGTGCTTTTGCTCGGCATGGTTCCGCCGTTATCGGGCCATTTTCATAGATGCCAACGACAACGTTGCATCTGATCTTCGTCTGGCGGCCTAATAGCCCTCGCGGGCTCTAAGCTGCTGATGTAGAACGCGGTTCGGGGGGCGCCGGGCAACAGAAAGCCCCCCACTGATTTGCCGGTTCTTAAAAAGTGAGCGTCCCGGAAGAGGCGCGTTCCGGCGGGATAATGTGGGGGCGGATTTCGCCATGGCGAAGGACGAATTGGGATACGACAAGATTGTCGAGCGCCAGCTTCGCGGCGTGGCGCGGGAAGTCTTGTCGCAGGTGGCCGCCCAAGGCCTGCCGGGGGATCACCATTTCTATGTCAGTTTCCGCACCGATCATCCCGAAGCCTCGGTCGGCGCCAATCTCAAGGCGCAGTTTCCGCACGAAATCACCATCGTGCTCCAGCACCAGTTCTGGGGCCTCGAGGTGAACGAGGATGCCTTCGAGGTGACCTTGAGCTTCAGCGGCAAGCATGAGCGCCTTCATGTTCCTTTCGAGGCGCTGGTGAGCTTCTCCGATCCTTCTGTGAAATTCGGCCTGCAATTCGAACCCAAGAACCAGCCGGCCGAATCGCAGCCGCGCGAGGACGCCGCTGCCACACCCGTGGAACTGCCGAAGGCTTTGCCGAAGAGCAAATCCGAGGCACCCGCCGAAGCCGAAGCCGCGGTAAACTCTGCAGACGACTCCGCCGGCGACAAAGCGAGCACCGTTATCACCCTCGACGCCTTCCGCAAGAAGCACTGAATTCGCCGGCCGGCCTGGATCGCACGGTCTGCATCGGGCGGCCATGCCTGCATCATCCGCCTTCTCGCTCCGGCAACTCGACCGCACCGAAATGGCCGCGGCGGCGCGCATTCACCGCGCCGCTTTCGATTTGGCCCTGCCTTGGCTCGCCGGCCTGCACACTCCGGAACAGGACCGCGATTTTTTTCGCGCCCGGGTTTTCGAGACCTGCGCGGTCTGGGGCGGCTTCGGAGAAACGGCACTCGAAGGCGTCATCGCTTTCCGTGAAGGCTGGATCGACCAGCTCTACATCGCGCCCACCGCCCAGGGTCTCGGCCTCGGCTCGGCGCTGCTCGGCATCGCCAAGTCGCGCGAGAGCGATCTGCAACTCTGGACTTTCCAGCGCAACACCCGCGCCCGCGCGTTCTATGAAGCGCGCGGCTTCCATTTGATTCATGAAACGGACGGCGCCGAAAATGAAGAACGCGAGCCCGATGCGCTCTATCGCTGGATGAGATGAGGCATCGCTGCATAAGGCTTAGTGTGCAACGTCACAGCCGTGGCGGGTTGACGCATCGCGCGCGAATCGTTATGGTGCGCCCGCCTCTCAAACAAGGAGGAGGACATCGAATGACTCATATCACAAAGGGCTCGTGCTGAGCCAAATCGATGCCGGCGAAGGCGCCCATGCCTTCGTGCGTTCATAACTCCTTGGAATCAAGTCAGATCTGTGAGTTCGTGCTGACCAGGCTGCTTTAGCCCGGTTTTCGCGGTTTATTTTCCCCAGGCGGCGTTGCGCCGATCGCGGGGATTCCGATCTTTCGCTTCCAGGGATTCTCAACGCACGCGGATTCGGCGCTCGAGCCGGCTCGTCATCAGCACACCACAACCTGCTTTGGCCGTCGCGATTCCTGGAATGGGTCGTTCGACGAACGGGATCGCTTGTCTTTTCGATCCCTCTCGCCGCGTCGCGATGGCCACGGCCAACCCATTGGAGATCACCATGACCATCTATATGTCCCTGCTCAACCTGATCGCCGGCCCGACGTCCCTCTTCCGTTTGACGACCCCCGGCAGGCGCTCAGACCGCAATCCGGTTGCCTCGTTGAGACATCGCAGCAACCAGGCGCCACCGCGCCTGATTGCTCTCTGGGAGCGCCGCCTGCGGATCAACTCGACCCGCGTGCGGGATCTCTCGCCGCATCTGCGGCGCGACATCGGCCTCGATATATGACCGAGCACGCAGTCTCCCTCCCCACGCGGGGAGGGAGACTCGCTACCGCACGGTCGCGATCTCGCTGACGCGCTGCACCTGTCGCTCAAGCTCGTGCTCGGTATCGGCGTATTTGAGCGCGATCGTGCGGAATTCCTCGCGGATTTCCATGAAGGCGTCGGTGATGTCCGGGTCGAAATGCCTGCCCCGGCCCTCGGCGATGATCTCCACCGCCTTCTCATGCGGAAATGGCGGCTTGTAGACGCGCCGGCTGATCAGCGCGTCATAGACGTCGGCCAAGGCCATCAGCCGCGCCGAGACCGGGATCGCATCTCCCGCCAGCCCTTCGGGATAGCCGGACCCATCCCACTTCTCCTGGTGCGAATAGGCGATCTCCTTGGCAAGGCTGAGGAACTCGACGGGCGTGCCCAAGCGGCCCTCCGCCTGTTCGATCGCATCGCGCCCGAGCGTGGTGTGGGTCTTCATGATCTCGAATTCTTCCGGCGTGAGCTTGCCCGGTTTCAGCAGGATGCGGTCGGGAATGCCCACCTTGCCGATGTCATGCAGCGGCGCCGATTTGAACAGCAGATCGATGCTGCGCTCGTTGAGGAATTGCGTGAAGCGTGGATGGTTGCGCAATTTCGTCGCCAATAGCTTCACGTAATGCTGGGTGCGGCGGATATGGTTGCCGGTCTCGTTGTCGCGGGTTTCCGCCAGCGAAGCCATGGTGAGGATGGTAACGTCCTGGATCGCCTGCATCTCCTGGGTGCGGCGATAGACTTCGCCTTCGAGATACGCGTTCTTGTCCTTCAGGAAGTCGGAAGACGACTTCAAGAGCAGATGGGTCTTCACCCGAGCCAGCAGGATCGGCGGGCTGATCGGCTTGGTGATGTAATCGACCGCGCCCACTTCCAATCCGAGCCGCTCGTCCTCGCTCTTCGACATGGCGGTCAGGAAGATCACCGGGATATGTCGCGTGCGCGCATCCGCCTTCAGCCGCCGGCAGACTTCATACCCATCCATCTCCGGCATCATGATGTCGAGCAGCACCAGATCCGGCGGCATGTCCGAATGCACGACACGCAGCGCCTTCTCGCCGGAATTGGCGACCTTCACATGATACGAGCCCTTCAACAGGCCGGTGATCAGCGACAGGTTGCCCGGCGTGTCATCCACCGCGAGGATCGTGGCTGCGTCTTCCGGTGTTGCACTGCGTTCCATATTCCGTCTCCTTCAAAGCGCGAGCTTGCGTGGCCGCCCGCTGCCATCGTTCAATTCGTCGTGATGTGATTCGTCATGGCTCAATACGCCGCCGCTCATTAGATCGAGCGCGCGGTCGAAATCGAATTCATGCGCGGCCTCGGCCAAGGCGCGATATTTCTCCGCGCCGAGAACGCTGTTCAGCGTCGCCGCTTCCTGGTCGATCAGGTCGACGGCGTCGCCGTCGTTTCCGCGCAGCAAGGCTTCCACCCGGTCGAGCATCCGCGCGGCCTCCGCGGGATCCACCGCGGTCGTGGCCGGCGCGGGAGGCTCGCCCAGCGGCAATGCCGCCTGCAAGGCGGATGTCATGCTGTGCATGGCCTCGCCCCAGGCCGCCACCAGCGGCGTCATCTCATTCACCGGCGCATCGCTTTGGATCGCCGTCTCCAGCGCTTCCGCCTGTCCCTGCAGCGCGGTCGCCCCGATGGTTCCGGCGAGACCTTTCGCGGTATGCGCCAAGCGCAGAGCCGTTGCCGTGTCGCCGGCGGCCAATGCCGCGCTCAGCCGGCGCGGCGCCTCAGCCTGGGTGGCGGCGAATTTCCGCAGCAGCGAAAGATAGAGCGCCCTTATCCCCGTGGCGCGCGCGAGGCCGAGCGCGGTATCGAGCCCGTCGATATTGCGGATGCGGGCGTCGAGCGGCGCCTGGACTTCCCCAAAACGCCGGTCGCTCGCCGGCGCCGAATCTCCGCCGGCCTGAGACCGCGGCCTTATCCATTTCGTGAGCATGGCGAACAGCGACACGGGATCGATCGGTTTTCCCACATGGTCGTTCATGCCCGCTTCCAGGCATTTCTCGCGCTCCGCCGCCATCACATTCGCCGTCATGGCCACGATCGGCAATTCGAGGAAACGGAGGCGCTTGCGGATCTCCCGGGTCGCCGCGACGCCGTCCATGACCGGCATCTGCATATCCATCAGCACGACGTCGTAGAAGCCGTCTTCCGCGGCTTCGAGCTTGGCGATGGCTTCCACGCCGTGCCCGGCGAGTTCGACCTGCAGACCGGCCCCGCTCAGCAGCTCGAACGCGACCTCCTGGTTGATATCATTGTCCTCGACCACCAGCACGCGGGCGCCGTGTCGGTCCGCCGGAAGTCCCAGCTCGCTTGTCTCATGGCCAACGGCCCTGTGTGCCGCGGATCCCGACTGTGCACCAGGCTCGGATGCGACCATCCGAATGACGGTGTCGAACAGCAGCGACGGCGCCACGGGCTTGATCAGCACATTCTCGATCCCGGCCGACGGCGCCTGCTTCATCACCTCTTCGCGACCAAAGGCGGTGATCATTGCGAGATGCGGGGGCCGTTCCAATTCCATCGCGCCGATCCGGCGTGCCGTTTCCAGGCCATCCAGCATCGGCATCTGCCAATCCAGCAGCACAACCCGGAACGGATTGCCGGCCGCCGCGGCGTCCCGGATGGCTTCGATCGCCGCGATGCCGGACTCCACCTGGGCCGTCTCGAAGGTCATGCCGGTGAGCAGTTCGCTCAGCGTCTGGCGCGCCAACGGGTTGTCGTCCACGATCAATAAGCGCAGCCCGCGCAGATCGGGATCCGGCAGCAGCGGCCTGGCCGTCGATTGGCTCTTGCCGAGCCGCACGGTGAACCAGAAGGTGCTGCCGCGACCGAATTCGCTTTCCACGCCGACTGCGCCGCCCATTTGCTCCGCGAGGCTCTTGCAGATGGCGAGGCCGAGGCCGGTCCCGCCGTATTTCCGCGTCGTCGAACTGTCCGCTTGCTGGAAGGATTGGAAAGTGCGGGCAATCTGGTC
This sequence comes from Dongiaceae bacterium, assembly GCA_036499865.1. GTDB lineage: Bacteria > Pseudomonadota > Alphaproteobacteria > Dongiales > Dongiaceae > Dongia. Next base: position 5,058 of record DASYDA010000041.1, read on the forward strand.
CGGCGTCATGCCGATCCCGGTGTCGCGCACAGCGAAGCGCAGCAGGGTATCCTTCTCGCTCTCCTGCAACACCTTGGCGCTGATATGGATCTCGCCGCTTTCGGTGAACTTCACCGCGTTATTGGCGTAGTTGATCAGGATCTGGCCCAATCGTAGCGGATCGCCCCGCGCGGCGGCCGGCACGGAACGATCCACGTCGAAGATCAATTCCAGACCCTTGGCACCCGCCTTGTCGGCGACGAGTGTCGCCACGTTGTCCATCACCTGCTCGAGTTCGAAGTCGATCGTCTCGACGGTGAGCTTCCCCGCCTCGATCTTCGAATAATCCAGGATGTCGTTGATGATCCCGAGCAGATGCTGGCCCGATTGCTGGATCTTGTTCACGTAGTCCCGCTGGCGCGGATTGAGGTCGGTTCGCAGCGCGAGATGCGACATGCCGATGATGGCGTTCATCGGCGTCCGGATCTCATGGCTCATATTGGCCAGGAAGTCGCTCTTCGCGCGCGTCGCGGCTTCCGCCGCCTCCTCCGCCTTCCTGCGCTGCTTGATCTGATAAGTCAGGCGCCGGTTCACGAAGGTCATCCAGCCGAGCAACGCGAACAGCGCCAGCGGAATCGGCCAATACTTGTTGGCGATGGACCACCAGTCGATCGTGTAGGGGATCGGCACCCAGCGATTGCTGATCTGCTGCCGGTCCTGATCGTTGATCGAATCGATGCCCCGGTCGATCAATTGCAGCAGCATCGGCCAATCCTTCCGCACGGCGAAATGCAGGCTGCTGGTGGTGAAGCCGGACTCCCCGCGCGGCTGCAGGTTGGTGAGATTGAGCCTGCCGGTCAGATAGGTGGCGACGATGATGTTGCCGATATAGGCGTCGGCCAGGCCGGAAGAGACCGCACGCAGCGCCGCATCGGTGTCGGCGACGGGCAGCATTTTCACGCCGGATATCTCGCGGTCGATGATGCCGTCCAGGGCATAGCCTTTCTCAATGGCGATGGTCTTCCCGGTAAGATCCAGCCGCGATTTGATTCCCGGCTCGTCACGGCGCGCGAAGATCAAATTGCTTCCCGTGATATAGGGTTTCGAGAACGCCATGAACGCTTCTCGATCCGGCGTCTCGGCGACCGAGGGCAGGAGGTCGATCGTGCCGCTCTTGAATGCGGAGAGGGCCGCATCCCAGTTCGGGAAGATCACGGGTTCGATATGGAGGCCGGTACGCGTCTCGATCAGGTCGAGATAGTCCGCGCTGATTCCGCGATAGCGGCCGTTATCCTCGACGATGTCGAAAGGCGGCCAGCCGCCCAGATAGATGCCGAGCCTGATCATGGGGTGCGCCGCCAGCCATACGCGATCGGGTTGCGTCGCCGAAACCTGATCCGCGCTCGCTGCGAGCGATGGGCTGGAACCGGCCTGAAGCCACAGGCCGAATCCCACGAGGCTGAGGATCAGCACGAAGAACCGCTTCACGATGGGGTTGGCCAATCGCATGAGAGCATGACGGGTTAAGCGCGCCGTGGCAGAGGATAGTTCCGCTTGCCGCGTCCGGCTCTGCCGGTTTCCGGAGTACATCCGCCGGAATTCACCAGGAATTTAGGTCCAAAAGATTGATCGGACGTTAAATCTCTGGGGAATGGGATGGGACTGCTATTTCCCAAGCGAAATGATCAGGTCGTCGGAAAACCTTCACAAATTCGATGGTCAAGATCAGGTATTGAGACATAAATCGGATTTATTAACGAATTTTTAGCGACCCAACCCCGAACCTAACCAAGGGCTTTCTGGACTATCGGGATGGGGGATTCATCCTGATCAAGATTAGGTGGGAATGGACATGCGATTGCCGATCGCGGTTCAGTTTGGCTCCGGCCTGGTGCTGGCGATCTTGGTATTGGCGACCGTCTCCATCGAGGCGGCGCAGAGCATAAGCCTCTACAACAGCAATGCCGCCCTCGGCCGGGCGAACCGCGATTATCAGCAGGCCATACAGTCGATGCTGGAGACCGTGGTGGACGCCGAATCAGCCCAGCGCGGCTTTATCATCACCGGCAAGGCCGGCTATCTCGATTCTCTGGGTCAGGCGGCGGCGGCCGTCGATCCGGGGACCCGCAGGATCTCGACGCTGGCGCGGCAGATCGACCTGCATGCGCAGCCCAGGATCGCCGCGCTCGCGCAGACCATCCAGCGCAAATTCTACGAGCTTCGGCAGGTGATCGATCTCAGCCGCGGCGATCACGCGGCGGCGGTCGCCGTGATCGGCAGCGGAACCGGCGATCGGCTGATGCAGCAGGTCCGCGACGATATCGATGCGCTGAACGATGAGTCGGAATCGGCCCTGCAGGATAGCCGCGAGAGAACGCAGGCCGCCTTCCATCGCCTCGCCTCGATGACCACCGTCGGCATCCTGGCGAGCATCGCCTTGCTCGCCATCTCCGGCATCTTCAGCGTGTTCAGCGTGAAGCGCCGTGTGGATGCGCTGGTCGATGCCTCCAGGCGTCTCGGCGCCGGCGAGCTCGGTTATCGCGTCCCGGTCTCCGGCGCCGATGAAGTCTCGGCTCTTGCCAAGGCCTTCAACCAGATGGCGGCGCAATTGAAGGACAGCAACGAGGCCCTGGATTCCTTCGCCTATACCGTATCCCACGATTTGCGCGCACCGCTGCGCGCCATGGAAGGCTTCGCCCAATCGCTGCTCGAGGATTACGGAGAGAGACTGGACGAAGTCGGCAAGGACTATGCGCAGCGCATCGTCGGCGCCGGTCGGCGCATGGGCGAGCTGATCCAGGATCTGCTGGCTTATAGCCGGCTCAGCCGATCCGATTTCCGGCTGCGGCCGGAACCCCTCGGCGATATCGTCAAGGAAGCGCAGGCCGCGGTCGCGGTGGAGACGACGGGGGCAGAGGCGATCATCGTCACCGAGGGTGAGTTTCCGCAGGTCATTGGCCATCGGCCGACCTTGCGCCAGATCGTGATCAACCTGCTGTCCAATGCGTTGAAGTTCGTGTCCCCGGGGGCAAAGCCGGCAATACGCCTGTATGGCGAGCGCGTGAACGGCCGGTACCGGCTCTGGGTCGAAGACAACGGCATCGGTATTGCGCCGGAGCATCGCGATCGCATTTTCAAGATTTTTGAACGCTTGCATGGTATCGAATCCTATCCAGGAACCGGTATCGGGCTGGCGATCGTCAGCAAAGGCGCCGAGCGGATGGGCGGCCGCGCGGGGGTCGATGCCAATCCGGCCGGCGGAAGCCGGTTCTGGGTCGAGTTCGCTATGGAGAGGGGCACGGCATGAATGCGAGTCAACACGTCGTTCTGTTGGTGGAGGACGATCCGAACGACGCTTTGCTGATTCAACGGGCGATGAAGAAGGCCAACCTGGTCAATCGCGTCATCCATGTGGACGACGGTGAAAAGGCGGTCAACTATCTCAGCGGCGTCGCGCCTTACGACGACCGCACCGAGAATCCGCTGCCGGTCTTCATGCTGCTCGACCTCAAGCTGCCGCGACGCTCCGGCCATGAGGTGCTGTCCTGGGTACGCGCGCAGCCGGCCCTGAAGCGACTGCCGATCGTGATCCTCACCTCTTCCAGCGAGCGGTCGGACGTCGCCCAGGCCTACGATCTCGGCGCCAATTCCTACCTGGTGAAGCCGGTCACCTTCGACGGCCTGTTCGACATGGTGAAGATTCTCCATCCCTATTGGATGGTGCTGAACGAACACCCCGATCTCACGCAGGGTACCCGATGATCGACAACATCCGCATGAAGGCGCTGCTGATCGACGACAATCCGGATGACCGCGCATTGGTGCTCCGCGAGCTGCGCAAGGACATCCCGGCGCTCGAGCCCGTCCATGTGATCGATGCCGACGACTTCGAGGCGGCGCTCGGCCGCGGCGACTTCGCCTTGGTGGTCACCGACTATCAGCTGCGCTGGACCGACGGATTGCGGGTACTGACCCGCATCCGCGAGCGCTTCGACAATGTCGCGGTCGTCATGTTCACCGGAACCGGCAGCGAGACGATCGCGGTCGAAGCCATGCAGGCCGGGGTCGACGATTATGTGGTGAAGTCCACCGACCAGCTTCCCCGCCTGCGGCTGAGCCTCTCTTCGGCGATGTTGCGCGCGGCCCAGCGGGCGGCGACGCGCGACCAGAACGCGCGCCTTTCCGCCATCCTCGACAATGTTGCGGAAGGTATCGTGCTCGTGGATTCCGCGGGCCGGGTCGAGGCCAGCAACCCCGCGGCCGAGTGGATCCTTGGCACGGCGATCGGCGGGCTCGCCGGGCTGTCCATCTGCGATTTCGTGCAGTTGCCCGGCACCGATGACGGCTGGCGCGAACCGGAAAACATCGCCGTGAAACTCGATTTCCTGCTCGGTATGGGCCAGCAGGATGCGATGGGCCGGCGTCTCGACGGCACCACACTGCCGGTGGAAATCTCGGTCAGCACTGCCCAGCTCAGCGACCGCCGCATCTATACTTTCGTGATTCGCGACATCACCGAACGCAAGCGCTCGGAAGGACACCTCATCAAGGCGCTCGACGAAGCCCGCGAGGCCGACCGCGCCAAGACCTCCTTCCTCGCCAATATGAGCCATGAGCTCAGGACGCCGCTCAACGCCATTCTGGGTTTCTCCTCGATCATCCGCCAGCAGACCTTCGGGCCGGTCGGCGACCCGCATTACGCGGGTTATATCGACGACATCTATCGGAGCGCGGAGCATCTCTTGGGGGTGATCAACGACATCCTCGACATGGCCAAAGTGCAGGCCGGCCATTTCGCGCTGCATCCGGAAGTGATCGACGTCGCCTCCAACGTGGATATCTGCGTCAAGATGATGGAGCCGCAGCGGGAGAATGCCGGGCACAAGCTCACCGTTTCGCTGCCGGTGGATGCCCGGCCGATGATGGCCGATCCCAGGGTGCTGCGGCAGATCGCGCTCAACCTGCTTTCCAACGCCGTCAAATACACCGCACCCGGGGGGGCCATCGACTTCACCGTCACGGCGCGCCGCGGCAAGGTGATGATCCGCGTCAAAGACAACGGCTACGGCATGCCGCCCGAGCATCTGGCGCGCATCGGCGAACCCTTCCTGCAATTCTCCGACGTCATGTCGCGGCGCCAGGGCGGCACCGGCCTCGGCCTCGCGCTGGTGAAGCTGTTCGCCCAGCAGCATGGCGGCAATCTGCATGTGGAGAGTGAGGTGGGCGTCGGCACGACCATAACCGTGACCATCGCGGAGATCTTACCCAGGGATGTCGACCAGTAAACCGCCGCATTGTTAGACGCCCGCATTGGGCGAACTTCGCGTTGGATCAACCGTGTCACTCCCGTGAAAGCTGTATCAAGGGCATTGCCGTCATCCTCTCCAGGCGGTAGAAAGGCAGGATGAAAGGAAGCTGTCCATGAATAGCATCTCCGTCACCGCCTCCGTCAGCTATACGCGCCTCGCCGTTTCGACGACCTCAGGCAACAGCCGCGCGCAGACCCTGGCCGGCGCCGGCGCCAATCCCGGAACCGGCAATGCCGGCGGACCATCGGCAAACTCGGGCAGCGCCGTGATCCTCGATCTGTCGGTGACGGCGCAGATGACGCTGTCGCAGACAACCACAGCGGCGGCGAGCGACCCCGCCGACAGCTATTATGAGCAGTTCTTTCCGACCCGTGACGGTTTCTCCTCCGCCGCCTTGGCCGCGGCCGTCACCGATCCCGGCGCCGAATCCTTCTCCTCCGGCAAGACGCTGGACGAGGTCGCCGCATCGGCACGCGCCAGCATGGATGCCAACTATTCCGCCATGGCCGCCGGCGGCAAGCCCTTCGACTACAACAGCAACGAAGGCGACGACTGGTATTCCCTGATGGGCAATCTCGATCGCCGCGCGCTCTATGCGGTCAGCAGCAACCAAGGTGGCCAATTCACCCAGCAGGAGCAGGGCATCGCGCAGAGCATCATGTCGCAGCAGCAGGGCCTGGCCATGGGCCTCTATAGCGGCCCGACGCGCTTGGCCGGGAATTTCGCCGATCCCTATGGCGGTGACAACCCCGCGCGCTTCGCGGCCGCCGTGCATTGGCTGGACGGCGTCAGCAATGACGAGAAGAGTTCGGTCGCCTGGGCGATGAGCCGCGCCAGCGCGCAGACCGCCTATGACTGGACCACGGATGACAGCCAGCCGAAGCAGGATCTCGACAGTGAAAATCCGCTGGTGAAGTTGATCCGGACGGCGATGGAAACCATGAAGCAGGGCGCAGCCCGCGATCACACCAACGGAAACGTCAACACCGCCGACGATCTGAAGAAGCAGCCCTGGTTCCAGGGCTTCGACGATCAGCTCGACGACGCCATCGCGCAGACCAAGGCGCTCTACGGCATCAGCGCCTAGCCAAGGCCTACAGCGTCCGTCCGAAATAGACGTCGACCTCGACCAGCCTGCCATCCTTCACGCGATGTCGCTCGACTTTGCGGAACCGCTTTCCGTCGACCGTCTCGCCGACATACTGCACGAAGGCTTCATCGCCCTCCCCGACGATTTTCTCCACCGTGATCGAGCGGAACTTGTCGCTGTTCGGCCAGCAGCGCCGGAAATATTCCGCCCGGTCGATCCGGTCGTCGCGCGGGCTGGAGAAGCTGAATTTCTCCGCGATCAGGCTTTCGATGAGGTCGCGATCCTGGGTCGCATAGGCGGTGAAGCATTTGCGGATGGTGTCGGCGATTGCGGTGTCCGGCATGTCTGATACCTCCTTTGGCTTAAAGCAACCGCCACGGCGCCCGAGAGTTGCCGCCTTGCCGCGCCCGCCCAAACATACCAGTATCGCAGCATCCCGGTATGTGGGATGCGGCTGGAACAGCGGGGAGATGATCAATGGATCGCACCGCCTTGGAGCAGCTTTTTCTGCGTGCCGCTTCCCATGCCGCGCGCTACCGCACCGAGGTCGTCAACGGCCGCCAGGTGCCGTTGCAGAGCTTCGCCGAATCCCGCCGGGCCTTCGCCGAGCCGCTGCCGGAGACCGGCGCCGAGCCCGTAGCACTGATCGATCTTCTGGCCCGGAAAGCCGAGCCCGGATTGCACGCCATGACCGGGCCGCGCTTCTTCGGCTGGGTGATCGGCGCCTCGCATCCGATCGGCGTCGCCGCCGATTGGCTGGCCAGCGCCTGGGGGCAGAACACCGGCAACCACACCGCGGCGCCCTCGGCGGCGGCCGTCGAAGCGGTCGCCGCCGGATGGCTGCTGGACCTGCTCGATCTGCCGCGTGCAAGCTCGGTCGGCTTCGTGACCGGCGCGACGGTGGCGAATTTCGTCGGCCTTGCCGCGGCGCGCAGCGAAGTGCTGCGCCGCATCGGATGGGATGTCGAAGCCAACGGCTTGTTCGGCGCGCCGCCGATCACCGTGCTGATCGGCGACGATGCTCATACCACGGTCTTCTCGGCGCTGCAGTTCCTCGGCCTCGGCCATGATCGCGTGACGCGGATCGCGGCGGACGACCAGGGGCGCATGATGCCGGAAGCCTTCGCCGAAGCGATCGGCAAAGTCACGGGACCGGCCATCGCCGTCCTGCAAGCCGGCCAGCTCAATACCGGCGCCTTCGACGATTTCGCCGCGCTGATCCCCCTCGCCCACAAGGCCGGCGCCTGGGTGCATGTCGATGGCGCCTTCGGACTCTGGGCGCGGGCCTCATCCGCGCTGGCCGCGCAAGCCCAAGGCATCGATCAGGCGGATTCCTGGGCGACCGACGGGCA
>DASYDA010000042.1:0-3446 GCA_036499865.1 Dongiaceae bacterium
TCCGGCATGATCGCCGCCATGTCCCAGTTGAGCATGCCGGCGGCATCGCGAATCGCCGACCAGCGACGGAATCGGCGCTCGAGTTGTCCGTAGGATGTGCTCGAATTCGAAAGGCTCACTGGGGTCTCCGTTCGCGCTCCAGTTTCAGATGATAGACCACATAAACCACCGCCAGCGAGATCGCCAGCAGCGCCCAGGTGATGGAATATTGCAGATGGTCATTGGGCAAGTTGATCTGGGTCTGACCGCCGATCGGATAACCGCCGGGATTGGCAGCCGGATCGGCGTCCAGATAGAGGTCGGTGCGGAGATCGAGATTGCCCGCTTTGGCCATCTCGGCCGGCGCCAGATAGAACCAGATGTTCCGATCCGGCTCGTTGTCGGGCTGGAACCAGGTCTGCGTCTGCGGCAGCCGGATGACGCCGATCTGCGATACCGAGCCGGCCAGCTGCCCTTCCGGGCGGGAAGCCGGCGCCTTCTTGTTCTCCGGCACCCAGCCGCGATTGATCAGCACCGTCGGGCCGTTATCCGAATGGAATGGCGTCACGATCCAATAGCCGACATTGCCGTTCATCGAGCGCGCGGCGAGATAGAATTCATGCGCGTGGTCGAAGGTGCCCTGCAGGGCCACCTTGCGGAATTCGAGATCGACGAGATCGGTGCCCGGCGCCGGCAGAGCGATGGGTTCGGCTTGCGTGCGACCGACGCGTTCGGCGATCAGGCCTTCCTTCCAGTGCAAACGCTGCACCTGCCAGATCGACAAGCCGATCATCAGCAGGATCGCGGGCACCGTGAAAACGGTCGGCCAGAAGGTCGGGCGGAATGGCAATCGAGTCACGATCGGGCCTCGTTCAACCGGTCAGCGCTGCGGCTCACCGGCCTGATGATGGAGATGGAGGGAAATCAGCAAGCCCTTCGCCGGACGCATCAGCAGCAGCGATCCTCCGACGATGATGGGCGGCCAGAGCAGCAGATGCAGCCAGAAGGGCGGATTGAACCGGAACTCCACCCAGAACACGAAAGGCATCACCAACGCGCCCACCAGCAGCACCACGAAGGCTACGGGACCGTCGCCGCTTTCCGCCGATCGAAAATCCAGCCCGCAATTGGAGCAGGATTCCGCTGGCTTGAGGATACCGATCAGCAAGCGGCCCACACCGCAGCGTGGGCAACGGCAGGATAGCCCGGAGGCGATGGGCGAACGATAGCCGGCCATCTAGCATCCCCCGCAATGAAAACCGGGACCGACCTCGCGGCCGATCCCGGTTTTGAAGAGAGACCGCTTCTGGACCAGGATCACCCGGCGTAGGGCCCCGGGCCGCTGCCCCAGATGTAGACGAAGCTGAACAGGAACAGCCAGACCACGTCAACGAAGTGCCAATACCAGGCCGCCGCCTCGAATCCGAAGTGATGGTCCGGGGTGAAATGGCCTTTGATCGCCCGAACCAGGCAGACGAGCAGGAAGCAGGTGCCGACGATCACATGGAAGCCGTGGAAGCCGGTCGCCATGAAGAAGGTCGAGGTGTAGATGCCGTCCTTGAAGCCGAACGGCGCATGCAAATATTCCCAAGCCTGAAGCGAGGTGAACATGATGCCGAGGGCAACGGTGAGCGCCAAACCCTGGATCAGGCCATTGCGGTTGTTCTCCCGCAAGGCATGGTGCGCCCAGGTGACGGTGCAGCCCGAAGTCAGCAGGATCAGCGTGTTCAGCAGCGGAATCGCCAGCGGATCCAGCGGGGTGATCGTCTTCGGCGGCCAGATATGCCCAATTGCCGCCTTCGGAAACAGCGAGGCGTCGAAGAAGGCCCAGAAGAACGCCACGAAGAACATCACTTCGGAGGCGATGAACAGCGCCATGCCGTAGCGGAGACCGATCTGCACGACCTGGGTGTGGTGATGTTGGAACTCGGCTTCCTTCACCACGTCGCGCCACCAGAGCAGCATGGTGAGCAGGATGAGCAACACGCCGGGGGCAATGTTGAGGATGCCGAACTTGTGCCCGAACACCGCCTTGTCGTGCATGTAAAGAACCATGCCCATGGTGAAGGCACCGCCTGCGAGGGCGCCGACCACCGGCCACGGGCTCGGATCGACCAAGTGATACGGATGGTTCGGTTTATGGGCTGCAACGTCGCTCATGGCCTCAACTCTCTCCCTCTGCGGCCGGCCCCCGCCGACCACCAAAAACTCGTCAATTCACCGTCGTCGTCTGCGCCGGACTCGCCGCTCCGATCTTCTCCGCCGGCGTCTGATCCGACGCCTTGAAGAAGGTGTAGGACAAAGTCACGTCCGACATGCGGTCCAGCAGATGATCCTTCGCCATCGCCGGATCGATATAGAACGTGACCGGCATCTCCACCCGCTCGCCCGGCTTCAGCGTCTGCTGGGTGAAGCAGAAGCACTGGATCTTCACGAAATACGGCCCCCAAGGTTCCGGATCGACGCCGAAAGTCGCGGTCCCCGTAATCGGCTTGTCGCTCAAATTCTGGGCGACGAAATAGGCAAGATAGGTCTGGCCGACCCTGACATCGATCGACCGCTGCTTGGGGTAGAATTTCCACGGCATGCCGACATTCACGTCGCCGGTGAAGGAAACGGTCACGGTGCGGTCGATGGCGTTGTTCATCGCGACGCCGCCCTTATCGATGATCGGTGTGCCGTCGAAGCCGGTATGCTGGCAGAACAGCCGGTAGAGCGGCACGGCGGCGAAAGTCAGCCCGGTCATGCCGGCGAGCACGCCGACCAGGATCATCACCACATTGAGGTTGCGGCGCGCGGTTGTCTGCATGCTCAACCTCCCGTCATGCGCACGATGGTGATGATATAGACCAGCGCCACGAAACCGACCAACGCGCCGAGCAGAGCCCAGTTGCGGTGGCGCAGCCGGCGCTGCCGCTCATCCGTCGGCGAACGTTTTGACTCGGCGACCGAGCGGCTCATCGGAACGCTCCCATGAGGCCCGGGATAAGGCCGGGCGCGCGATCGACGCAAAGCAGCGCGAAATGCAGGAAGAGATAGATCAGCGAGAAGCCGAACATCCGCTTCGCGTAGCGGAGGTCGTCGCGCATGAGGACCCGGACGGCATGGAAGACGAAACCGGCATTGAGCGCGATCGAGGCCACGCCATAGACCCAGCCGGCAATCCCGAGCCAGACCGGGGCCAGCGTCAGTGGACAGAGGATCAATGTATAGACCAGCATCTGCAGCTTGGTCGAACGCGCGCCGGCCACGACCGGCATCATCGGCACGCCCGCTTTCGCGTAATCGCCCTCGCGATAGAGCGACAGCGCCCAGAAATGCGGCGGCGTCCACATGAAGATGATGAGGAACAGCGAAATCGAGGCCAGGCTGACATCGCCGGTGACCGCCGCCCACCCGATCATCGGCGGAAAGGCGCCGGCTGCCCCGCCGATCACGATGTTCTGCGGCGTCGAGCGCTTCAGCCA
>DASYDA010000043.1:0-2057 GCA_036499865.1 Dongiaceae bacterium
TCGGAATCGGGCGTGATCCCGGTTCCGGAAGAGAAGATCAAGCGCAAGTGGCGTTTGCAGCCCGGCAAGATGCTGCTGATCGACTTTGAGGAAGGCCGCATCGTCGAGGACGAGGAAATCAAGAAGAAGTTCTCCGCCGCCGAGACCTATGAGGACTGGCTGAAGGCCGCCCAGTTCAAGCTGAGCGATCTGCCCGACCTGCCCGAGGATCACCGCGCCAAGACCAACGATCCGTCGCTGCTGCTCGATAACCAGCAGGCCTTCGGCTACACCCAGGAAGACATCCAGTTCTTCCTGGAACCGATGGCTGTGGCGGGCGACGATCCCATCGGCTCGATGGGCGCCGACACGCCGATTGCGGTGCTGTCGAAGAAGCCCAAGCTGCTCTACAATTATTTCAAGCAGAACTTCGCCCAGGTCACCAATCCGCCGATCGATCCGATCCGCGAGGAGTTGGTGATGAGCCTGGTGTCGATGATCGGCCCGCGCCCCAATCTTCTGGGCCGCGATGCCGGCGCACACAAGCGGCTGGAAGTTTCCCAGCCGGTGCTGACCAATGCCGATGTCGAGAAAATCCGCTCGATCAGCGAGCTGGTGGACGGTGCCTTCCGCACCGCCACCATCGACTGCACCTGGCCCGCGTCCGAAGGCGCCGAAGGCCTGTCGAACGCCGTGCTGCGCATCTGCCACAACGCCACCGACGCGGTGCTGGCCGACAACAACATCCTGATCCTGTCGGATCGCGCCGTCAGCGCCGACCGCGTTCCGGTGCCTGCGGCGCTGGCGATTGCGGCCGTGCATCATCACCTGATCCGCCAGGGCTTGCGCATGCAGACCGGGCTTGTCGTGGAAACCGGCGAAGCCCGCGAAGTGCATCATTTCTGCGTGCTGGCGGGTTATGGCGCGGAAGCCATCAATCCCTATCTGGCCTTCGAGACGCTGGAGCAGATTCGCGTCAAGCAGAGCCTCAGCCTCAAGGCTTACGAAGTCCAGAAGAACTACATCAAGGCCATCGGCAAGGGTATCCTCAAGGTGATGTCCAAGATGGGCATCTCGACCTACCAGTCCTATTGCGGCGCGCAGATTTTCGATGCCGTGGGCCTGTCGAGCGCGTTCATCGAAAAGTTCTTCACCGGCACCGCCTCCACCATCGAAGGCATCGGCCTGAAGGAAGTGGCGCAGGAAAGCGTACGCCGTCACCGCGACGCGTTTGGCGACAACCCCATCTACGCCAACATGCTGGATGTCGGCGGCGACTATGCCTTCCGCCTGCGCGGCGAAGACCATGCCTGGACGCCGGAATCGGTGTCGCGGCTTCAGCACGCCGTGCGCGGCAACAATCCGGCCGAATACGACCTGTTCGCCGAACAGATCAACGAGCAGAATGAGCGCCTGCTCACCCTGCGCGGCTTGATGCAGTTCAAGATCGGCGACAGCGTGCCGCTGGACCAGGTCGAGGCGGCAAGCGAAATCGTCAAGCGTTTCTCCACCGGCGCGATGAGCTTCGGCTCGATCAGCCGCGAGGCGCACACCAATCTGGCCATCGCCATGAACCGCATGGGCGGCCGTTCCAACACCGGCGAGGGCGGCGAGGAATCCGACCGCTTCAAGCCGCTGGCCAATGGCGACTCCATGCGCTCGGCCATCAAGCAGGTGGCGTCGGGCCGTTTCGGCGTGACGGCGGAATATCTCGTCAATGCCGACGATATCCAGATCAAGATGGCGCAAGGCGCCAAGCCCGGCGAAGGCGGCCAGCTTCCCGGTCACAAGGTCGATGCCAACATCGCCAAGGTGCGTCATTCCACGCCCGGCGTCGGCCTGATCTCGCCGCCGCCGCATCACGACATCTATTCCATCGAAGACCTGGCGCAGCTGATCCGCGACCTCAAGAGCGTCAACCAGAAGGCCCGCATCTCCGTCAAGCTGGTGTCGGAAGTGGGCGTGGGCACGGTCGCGGCGGGCGTTGCCAAGTGCCGCGCCGACCATGTCACCATTTCGGGCTTTGAAGGCGGCACCGGCGCCTCGCCGCTGACCTCGCTGACCCATGCCGGTTCGCC
>DASYDA010000044.1:0-13843 GCA_036499865.1 Dongiaceae bacterium
CTGGCGGATCATCACCCGGCACATCATCCCGAACTGCCTCGGCCCCGTGGTGGTCTACATGACCTTGACGGTGCCGAACGTGATCCTGACCGAGAGCTTCATCAGCTTCCTCGGCATGGGTGTCCAGGAACCGCAATCCTCCTGGGGCACCCTGGTCGCCGAAGGCGCCGACAACATGGAGATCGCACCCTGGCAGGTGCTGGGACCGGGCACCATCCTCGCCATCACCCTGCTCGCGCTCAATTTCGTCGGCGACGGCCTGCGCGACGCCCTCGATCCCAAGGACCGGTGACGCAAAGCATGCCGGCAGTTCTCGAAGTCACCGATCTCCAAACCCGCTTTTCGACACCGGAAGGTTCGGTTCGGGCGGTGAACGGCGTCTCCTTCGCCATCCAACCGGGCGAGACTCTCGGCATCGTCGGGGAATCCGGTTCCGGCAAGAGCCAGATATTCATGTCGATCATGGGGCTTCTGGCGAAGAACGGGCGCGCGACGGGCAGCGTCCAGTTCCATGGCCATGAGATCCTCAACCTGGGGGCCGATGCGCTCAACGAGATCCGCGGCGAGCGATTGTCGATGATCTTCCAGGACCCGATGACCTCGCTCAACCCCTACCTCACGGTGCGGCGGCAGATGACCGAGGTGCTGGTCACGCATAAAGGCCAGTCGGAAGCGGAAGCGACCCGGCTTTCAGTCGAGATGCTGGACCGGGTGCAGATTCCCGAGGCGGCGAAGCGCATCAACATGTACCCGCATGAATTCTCCGGCGGCATGCGCCAGCGGGTGATGATCGCCATGGCGCTGCTCTGCGGCCCGGAACTTTTGATCGCCGACGAGCCCACCACGGCCCTTGATGTCACCGTCCAGGCGCAGATCCTCGATCTGCTCACCAAATTGCAGCGCGATGTCGGCATGGCAATCGCGCTCATCACCCACGATCTCGGCGTCATCGCCGGCCTCGCCGAGCGGGTGATGGTGATGTATGCCGGCAATATCGTGGAATCCGGGCCGGTGCGCGACATCTTCAAATCGCCGCAGCACCCCTATACCGAAGGCCTGCTGCAATCGATGCCGAGGCTCGACGAGACCGAGACGACCAGGCTGCAGACCATCGGCGGCCAGCCGCCCAATCTGCAGAACCTGCCGACCGGTTGCGCCTTCCGCGACCGCTGCAAATATGCCTTCGAGCGCTGCGTGACCGAAACGCCGCTCTTACGCGGATTCGCGCCGGGAAGGACCAAGGCATGCCACCTGCCCAGCCTGTGAGCGCCACACCGACGCCGAACGGCGCCAAGAAAGCGGCAACCCTGCTCACCGTGCAGGATCTGCGCGTCTATTTCCAAGTCGGCGGCAATCGGCTCATGGGGCGCCCGCCCAGCGTCGTCAAAGCGGTGGACGGCGTCTCCTTCGAATTGAAGGCCGGCGAGACCTTGGGCCTGGTCGGAGAATCCGGCTGCGGCAAGTCCACCCTCGGCCGCGCGGTCCTGCGGCTGCTGCCCATCGAGTCCGGACGCGTCGTCTGGCTGGGCAAGGATCTGGCGCAACTCGATGCCGGGGCCATGCGCAATGTCCGCCGCAATATGCAGATCATCTTCCAGGACCCGCTGGCGAGCCTCAATCCGCGCATGACCGTGGGCGAGATCATCGCCGAACCTCTGCAGACCTTCCAGCCGCAGTTGAGCCGCGCCGCGGTGCGCGAGCAGGTCCGGGCGATGATGGCACGGGTCGGCCTGCTGCCGAACCAGCTCAACCGCTATCCCCATGAGTTTTCCGGCGGGCAGTGCCAGCGCATCGGCATCGCCCGGGCCATGATCAACGAGCCCAAGCTCATCGTCTGCGACGAGCCGGTCTCCGCCCTCGATGTCTCGATCCAGGCGCAGATCGTGAACCTGCTGATGGACCTGCAGCGCGAGATGGGCATGTCGCTGATTTTCATCTCGCACAATCTCGCGGTGGTACGGCATATCAGCCACCGGATCATGGTGCTCTATCTCGGCAAGGTGATGGAAATCGCCGATCGCAACTCGCTCTATGCCGAGCCGATGCACCCCTATACCCAGGCGTTGAATTCGGCGGTGCCCATCCCCGACCCGGACGAGGAGCGCGGCAAGTCGCGCATCGTGCTGAAAGGCGACCTCCCCTCGCCGCTCAATCCGCCCTCAGGCTGCCCCTTCCGCACCCGCTGCCCGAAGGCCACCGATATCTGTGCCCAGGTGATGCCCGATCTGCTGCCCGGCCGCCCCGGCCATCTTGTCGCCTGCCACCACGCGGATTATCCTCGCGGCAACTGATCCGGCGCTAAGGATCAAAATTCGCGGGAGGGGACGGGGCGTCCCGATCTATCATGTCGACGGAAACTCTTCGTCCCGCCCGTGCCAGCGGTTCACGCATCATGGCGGCCGCTGCGCTTTGTGCCGGCGTCTGCGTGTTCTCCCTGCAGGACGTGATCCTGAAATGGATCAGCGGCACCTATCCGTTGAGCGAGGCCGTGGCGATGCGCGCGGTCACGGCCTTGCCGATCCTGCTGGTCATGGTGCATCTGAGATCCGGCCTCGGTAGCCTGGTCTCACGCCGTCTCGGCCGGCACTTGCTGCGCGGCAGCATCATGATGTCCGCCTATAGCGCGTATTACCTGGCGCTGCCGGCCATGAAGCTTGCCGAGGCGGTGACGCTTTATTTCACGGCGCCGCTGTTCATCACCGCTTTGGCCTATCCGATGCTGGGCGAGCGCGTCGGGTTGAACCGTTGGCTCGCGGTGATCGCCGGCTTCCTCGGCGTCGTCGTGACTTATCGCCCGGGCCTCGGCCTGTTCGACTGGGCGAGCCTGTTGCCGGTCGCCGCCGCCTTCTCTTATGGCGTCGCGCAATTGATGGCCCGGCAAATCGGCGCGACCGAATCCGCGACGGCCTTGGCCTTCTACCAGAACCTAGCCTATCTGCTCGGCGCCTTGCTGCTGGCGGCCGTGTTCGGCAGCGGCGCCTTCGCCTATCCGAACATGCATCCGAGCATGGCCTTCCTGTTGCGGCCCTGGTCGTTCGCGCATCCGGTCGATCTGTTGCTGCTGGCCTGCTGCGGGTTGATCGCAGCCATCGGCAGCGTACTCCTGACCCAGGCCTACCGTACGGCGGAGGCCAATTTCGTGGCCTCGTTCGAATATTCCGGATTGATCTGGGCGACCGGCTGGGGATTCTTCGTCTTCGGCGAAGTGCCCGACATCTACATCATCGCCGGCGCCGCGCTGATCATCGGCGCCGGGCTTTACATGCTCGTGGCGCGCGACCGGAGCGTCGCACGGAACGATCCGCCGGGGATGTGAAAGAAAGACAAGCCACCGTCATGCGCGGACTTGATTCGCGCATCGCGTACCGTTCCCCGCCTATTCCGCCGCGCGATCAAACTGCAGTGCGGCGAGGCGCGCATAGAGCCCGCCCTGACCGGCCAGTTCGGCATGGGTGCCAATGGCATCGACACGGCCATGATCCATCACCAGGATGCGGTCGCATTTCAGCACCGTCGCCAGACGATGCGCGATGACGATGGTGGTGCGGTCCTGCATCACTTCGTCCAGCGCCTGCTGCACCACGCGCTCGCTTTCCGCATCGAGCGCGCTGGTCGCCTCGTCCAGGAGCAGCAAGGCGGGATTGCGCAGGATGGCGCGGGCGATGGCGATCCTCTGCCGCTGACCGCCGGAAAGCCGCACGCCGCGTTCGCCGAGGAAAGTGTCATAGCCCTGCGGCAGGCGCTCCAGGAATTCATCGGCATGCGCGGCCTTGGCGGCGGCGCGGATTTCCGCCTCGCTGGCATCGGGGCGGCCGTAGCGGATGTTTTCCAGCGCGCTGGTGGAGAAGATCACCGGGTCCTGCGCCACGAGACCGGTTTGCCGCCGCAATTCCTCGGGCGCCAAATCGCGCACATCGATGCCGTCAAAACTGACGCGGCCGGCTTCGGGATCGTAGAAGCGCAGCAACAGTTGGAAGACCGTGGTCTTGCCGGCGCCGGACGGCCCCACGATGGCGATGCGCTCACCGGGTTTGACCGAGACGGAAAAGTTGTCGAGCGCCGCCGTTTCCGGTCGCGAGGGATAGCGGAAGGTGACGTTTTCGAAGGAAACCGCGCCGCGCGCCGGTTTCGCGATGGCCTTGGGCTGCGCCGGCGCGACCACGGTGGGCTCGGTGCCCAGCAGCTCGAGAATCCGCTCCATGGCGCCGGCCGCGCGCTGCAGGTCGGCCATCACCTCGCTGATCGCCCCGACCGAACTCGCCACCAGGATCGCGTAGAACACGAACTGGGTGAGCGCGCCGCCGGAAAGCTTCGCCCCCACCACGTCATGACCGCCGATCCAGAGGATGGTGCTGATCGAGCCGAGGACCAGCAGGATCACCACCGCCGTCAGGATGGCGCGCGCCCGGATGCGCTGCATGGCGGTGCCGAAAGCCTGTTCGACGCTTTTGCCGAAATGCGCGCGGTCGCGGTCCTCGTGGGAATAGGCCTGCACCGCGCGGATGCCATAGAGCGATTCCGCGGCATCGGCGGAAACATCGCCGATCCGATCCTGCGACAGCCGGGAGAGGTGGCGCACGCGGCGCCCATAAGTGACGATGGGCAACACCACGATCGGCACCACCAGCAGCGTGAGGCCCGTGAGCTTGGGGCTGGTCGCCAGCAATCCGACCAGGCCGCCGACGGTCAGGATCGTGTTGCGGAGCGCGATCGAGACCGATGAGCCGATCACCGTCTGGATCAGCGTCGTATCCGTGGTGAGACGTGAAATCACCTCGCCGGTCCGCGTCACTTCGAAGAAGCCCGGCGAAAGCCCGATGATGTGGTTGAAGACCGCGCTGCGGATATCCGCCACCACCCGCTCGCCAACCCAGGAGACGAAATAGAAACGCGTCGCCGTGCCCGCCGCCAGCAGGACCGCTACGGCGAAGAGAGCCAGCACGGCATGGTCCAAGACCTTGGGATCGCCTTCCCCGAAGCCCTGATCGATGAGAAATTTAAGCCCTGGCCCCAAGGCGAGCACGGTGCCTGCGGCGACCAGCAGGGCCAGAGTGGCGCCCACCGCCTGCCAGCGATAGGGACGCATGAATTTCAGGATATCGACGAGGCGCCCCAGATGCCGGGATTTAGGGCGGTCGCTGGCGCTACTGTCGGGAGCTTTCGCCATGTCTCGACGGCCCGTTCGCTATTCGGAAAGCTTGAGAGGCTTGCCCGTCGCTTCGGCAAGCTCATCCGCCAGCAGTTTGAGGAGCGCCGGATGGGTGTCGCCGGCGGGCCGAGTCGAAATCCAGCCGGCTTCCGGATCGTGGCGGAAATGCCAGGCGCCGCTCTTTGGCGAAGAGAGCCAGATCTCCCGATTCGGCGCGTGCTTGTTGAGGAGATAGGTCCCGCCGTCCTGCAATTCGACGGTCAAGATACCGCCTTCGAGGTCGACATCAAGGTCATCCATCAATTGATCTTCGATTTCGACCATCAGCCGATTGAGGATCTGGCCGGCCTTGAGGTCGAATTCGCGCTCGTCCATGAGATCTTCCGTGAGATTTTCCGCGTGAGATTCGGCTGGGATTCCGGCGCGGGCCGGAACGGGTCCTTCATTTAGTCCCCCACCTAAGATCGCGCAATCCCCATTAACTATTTGATTTGGCGCGATCTCTGGACATAAACCGGGGGCTTGCGTCACACCGCTCATCTCTGTATAACCCGCGCCAATTCTGACGGAGTTGCGACATGAAGGAAAAGATCCACCCGGATTACCACGAGATCACCGTGGTGATGACCGATGGCACCAAATACCAGACCAATTCGACCTGGGGAAAAGCCGGCGATACGATGACGCTGGAAATCGATCCCAAGTCTCATCCGGCCTGGACAGGCGTGCATCGCCTGCTCGACAGCGGTGGTCAGCTTGCGAAATTCAACAAGCGTTTCTCGGGCCTTGGCCTGAAGAAGTAACGGCGCACCTTCGGCTGCGTCCCACAGGGCCGCGCGGGTCATCCGGCGCGGCCTTTGCTTTTGAGATTTTTGCAGGCTGGGTTATTGCAGGCGCGGCGAACCTGCGATGGGTTCGATTCCCTCGGCGCGGGCCAGCGCCTGGTCATCCAGGCGCGCAACGCGCAGATAAAGCGAGTGGCTGCGCGCCAGTAGGCTCTGCAGTTCATCCGGCAGAACCCTGGCGGCGTCCGAACTGTCTTTGCTGCAGAGATCGCGTCCGCCCAATCGGCGCTCGGGCTCGGTTGCCTCGGTCAAGGACATCTCACCGGCATGCACGGCGCGATGGGTCAAGAGCCAGGCCAGAACCTGCGTCAGCCGCGCCACCATGCGCATGGTTTCCATGCTGTTGGCCAGACCCTGCTCCAACCCCATGTTCTGGCTGTCGGTCTCTGCACGGTCCGTGAGATAGCGGCGCGCCTCCGCCAGGAGGCTCATCGCTTCCAGCATGGTCCGGTCAAAAAACTCGATCGTGGCCATCCGGAACCGGCACCTTTCAAAATTCCGGGGCTCGCCAACGCGACACCGCGCGTGAACCCTTAAGACATGAAACAGGGTCGCACAACAAAGATTAACAAAGCTTTCCGATCAAAAATTTGCGAAACCAATTACTTGACGCGGTCCGCTCCCGTTCCCACATCGTTGTATGTCGCAGCGCCGATTTCGGGCTGCGCGCTAAACCGAGCCAGCCTCGCGGGTGGCCCATACATTTCCATGTTGCTCAGCCAGGAGGATATGGCATGCGAACCTATGATTTCTCCCCCCTCTTTCGGTCTACTGTCGGCTTTGACCGCCTTGCGCGTATGTTGGATACCGCTCAGCGCGGCGACGATGCCCCGACCTATCCGCCCTACAACATCGAACAGACCGGTGAAGACAGCTATCGCGTGACGATGGCGGTTGCCGGTTTCGGTGAGGACGAGGTCGAAATCACCACTCAGGACAATTCTCTGACGGTCACCGGCCGCCAGCCGAAGGAAGAGACCCCGCGTAACTTCCTCTATCGCGGTATTGCCGGGCGTCCGTTCGAACGGCGTTTCGAACTCGCCGAGCATGTCCAGGTGAAAAGCGCCAGCCTGCAGAACGGCCTTCTGCACATCGAGCTGGTGCGCGAGGTGCCCGAGGCCATGAAGCCGCGGAGCATCAAGGTCAACGGCAAGGATAAAGCCCAGCCGACTGTCATCGACAGCAAGGCCGCCTAACGCGACCGTGCGGACCTGAATCCGAAACCTGAATCCAATTTGATGTGTCGCCCGCCGGGTTTGCCCTGCGGGCGATTGCGTTTTCAGCGCTGCATCAAATCCCGCAAAGCGAAGGTGACGGCATCCGGCGCCTCGGCCGTCACCATATGCCCGACACCGGACAACACCTGCGCGTCGCACATCGGCAGTTTGGCAAAGTAAGCCTGCGCCTTCTTCAGCGGCGTCATGCGATCCACTTCCCCGTGCACCGCGGCGACCGCGCATTTGATTTTGGCGACCGCCGCTTCGGCGCCCCGATAGGCATCGCAAGCAGCGAGATCGGCATAGAGCACGCCCGGCCCGGCCCGCTCAAGCAGGCGCAATCCACCGGGCAACATGGCCAGACCGGGCACGGTGTTGCCGCCGACATGACCGGCGGGACCGAAGCCCCAGCTCGCCACCAGTTCATTGGCGTTCTTGTCGTTCGCCTTGGCGGCCGCAAGCAGATCAGGATGCACGGGCATTTCCGGCGCGAAGCCGATGAGCAGGAGTCCCAGCGCGCGATCGGGCCTTGAGGCCGCCATCTCCAGGCATGCCAAGGCGCCCATGGAATGACCCGCCAGGAACGCTTTTTCGATACCCAGCGCGTCCAGCGCCCGCCAACCCCATTGCGCCATCGCTTCGATGCTCTCGAGGCAAGACCCTGCCGACTTGCCATGACCCGGCAAATCCATCGCGAGCGCCGAACCGCCGTGATGCGCGACATAGCGCGCTTGCATGGTCCAAACGCTGTGGTCCATGCCGGATCCATGCAGAAACAAGGCTGTGGGTTTTTCCCGCGCAATCGGCTGGCCGCCGGTCGCCGCGAATACCGTCCGTCCCTCGACATCGAATTCCATGGCCTCAGCCCTTCTGCGCCGCGCGCAATGCCTGGCTGAGATCGTCGATGATGTCGGCCGGATCTTCCAACCCAACCGACAGACGGATCAGCTCCTCACCGATACCGGCCGCTTTTAAAGCCGCCTCGTCAAGCTGGCGATGCGTGGTACTCGCCGGGTGGATCACCAGGGTCTTCGCATCGCCCACATTGGCGAGATTGGAAGCCAGTTGCAGCGCATCGATGAATCTGGCGCCGGCGGCGCGGCCGCCCTTCACGCCGAAGCTGATGATCGAGCCGGCGCCCTTCGGCAGCAATCGCTGCGCGAGTGCGTAATCCGGATGAGCGGGATCGCCCGGGTAATTGATCCATTGCACCGCCGGATGCGACTTCAACGCGGCCGCGACCTTGATCGCATTTTCCACGTGGCGCGTCATGCGGAGCGGCAGGGTCTCGATGCCCTGCAGGAGATAGAAGGCATTGGACGGACTCATGCAGGCGCCGAAATCGCGCAGGCCCTCCAGCCGCGCGCGCATCGTGAAAGCGGCGGGACCGAAATCCTCGGCGAAGTCGATGCCGTGATACCCGGCATAGGGCTCCGTCAGGGTCGGAAACAATCCGGACGCTTCCCAGTCAAACTTGCCGCCGTCCACCAGCACGCCGCCGATGGCGAGACCGTGGCCGCCCAGCCATTTCGTCGCCGAATGCAGGACGAGATCCGCGCCCTGCGCGAGCGGCTTGCTGAGATAAGGCGTGGTGAACGTCGCATCGACCAGCAAAGGCAGCTTCGCCTTATGTGCGATCTCCGCCAGCGCCGGCACGTCGAGCACTTCCAGCCCGGGATTGCCGATGGTCTCGGCGAAGATCAGCCGCGTCTCGGGACGGATCGCGGCGGCAAATCCTTCAAGGTCTCGCGGATTGACGAAGCTTGTCGTGATTCCGAAGCGCGGCAGGGTCAGCTTGAAGAGATTGAGACTGCCGCCATAGAGCGCGGTCGAAGCGACGATATGCCCGCCGGAACCCATTAGCGTGGCTACGGCGAGAAACAATGCGGCATGTCCGCTCGCCGTCGCCACCGCGCCGACGCCGCCCTCCAGCGCCGCCACGCGTTCTTCGAGAACCGCGACCGTGGGATTGCTGATGCGGGAATAGATGTGACCCGGCTGCTCAAGATTGAACAGGGCCGCGGCGTGATCCGAATCGTCGAAGACGAAAGAGGTCGTCTGATAGATCGGAACGGCACGTGCACCGGTCGTCGGATCCGGCTGTTGCCCCGCATGCAAGGCAAGCGAATCGAATTTCAGGAATTTCGGATCGGCCATTCGCACCCCCTGCTCCAAGCGCAAAAACTGGTGCCCCAATTTCGCGGCTCTGTCCAGGAAGCGCCAAGAATGTGGTTAATTTGGAACCTGAAAAACAGAGGCCGTAAAATGCTGAGGGCCGCTCTGCTGGTGTCCCAGCGGCGGCCCTCGTTTTTACGTAAGCCTCAACCTGTCTAACTTGCAGCACGAGAACGTTACGAGTGGCCTACCCCATCGTCAAGGCTGAAACGCGACAAAGTGTAACAGGGAAAAATATTTCCTGTATTGCTTTTTCCAAAACAAATCCGCCGGCCATTGCGGGCCGGCGGCAAGTTAGACAGGGAGGCATGAAACTGGATCGTCGGAGATCCAGGAAGAAAAACGGAACCCGTTTTCCTAAATGCCAAAAATACGCGCGAAGCGTGAACAAAATGTTAACGCTCCGATATTTCGAACTTGGAAGTCCTAAGTCCGTCCGAAGCGGCGAGATCAACAGGCGTGGTTACAGCAACCCTCGGCCACAACATATGGCTGTGCCCGAGCGGTCAGGCCCTGGTTAGGCGCGCGTGCTTGAGTGGTGGGACTATCCAGCAACGAGGACTCCATGGCCCCTCATATCGTTCAGCGCCTTCCGGCGACCGGTCCTGTCCAGAATTCATCCGGCCACGTTCTCGAAGAATTGATCGCCCACGGACACGGACGGCTTCGAATTGATCCCGAAATCCGCCACCGGATCGATCGCGCCATCGCCGCGGCCCGCGACTTCTATGCGAGACCGCTGGCTGAAAAACGCCGTTTCAGCGCTCCCGCCTTCGTGGAGGGATACCGGGATATCGGCCTCGAATATTCGCTGCAACCGGACCGGCCCGACCTCACCGAATCCTTCTCGCTTTGGAATCGCAATAGCCACCGGACGCAAATGATCGGCTGGCTGCGCGATTGCGCGCTTTACCTGGAGCTTCGCCGCACCACCGATGCCTTGACCCCGCTGATCGCCGGCCTTTTCCAATCGATAACCGACCGCTGGCAATCGAACGGCCCAAGCCTGCGATTTGAAAAGGCCTCCTACATCCAGCTCAATCATTACGAACCGGCCCGGCACCGGCGCGAGATGCTGCAGGACGGCCATGAAGACGGCCATCTGGTCACCTTGCTGACGGCAACCGGGCCGGGGCTTGAGATCGAAACCAAGGCGGGCTACGTCCCGGTGGAATTGGCCGATGACGAATTGCTGGTGATGCCGGGCAGCCTGCTGGCACTGATGACCGGCAACGCCATTTCCCCGCTCTATCATCGGGTACACAACAGCTTCCGCGCGGAGCCGCGCTATTCACTGATGCACTTCGTCAATCCTGACAGCGACCAGAAGCTCGAACCCTGGATCCGCAACGAAAGCAATGCCGGGATCGATATCATCGAGCGCGCCAATGCCTTGCCTCAGAAATTCGGCCTCCCCACGCTCAGCGACGGCACGAATGGGCTGGGCTGATTCGTCTCAGGAACCGGATTTGAAAAGACCGGCCGCCGCGCTGAGATGCGCCTTTTTCTTGGCCATGTTCTCTTCGACACGGCGGATCTCGGCTTTAAGCTCCTCGACATAGCCCGCCAGTTCATCGACCGACATCGGATCGAGGTTCTTCGGCTGCGGCCTCGCCTTGCGGGGCTCAAGGTCGTCGGTATCCATCCCGCTTGCTCCCAATGATCCGGCCGTCATGATGGAACGGCACTCATCGGTTTCCAACCCCTGGATTTTCACCAACCCCCGGATTTTCAACGACCTGGAACTGGGTTACTGATCGCTCTTCCGCTGGAGGAGACGATCATGACCGAGACTTTGCCGAAAGAGATGAACGTCGTGGAACTCGCCGGTTTCGGCGGTCCGGACGTATTGAAGCCCGGGCGCCGGTCGGTCCCCTCCATAGGATCGGAAGAAATTCTCATCAAGGTCGCGGCGGCGGGGATCAACCGGCCGGACATGCTGCAGCGTCAGGGCAATTACACACCGCCGCCGGGCGCCTCGGATCTGCCGGGCCTGGAAGTCGCCGGCACCGTCGCTGCCATCGGCGACAAGGTGAAGGACTGGAAAATCGGCGATGCCGTGATGGCTCTGGTGGCCGGCGGCGGCTATGCGGAATATTGCGCGGCGCCGGCGCCGCAATGCCTACCCGTGCCCAGGAGCCTGGACATGGTCTCCGCGGCCGGCGTGCCGGAGACCTTCTTCACCGTCTGGACCAATGTCTTCGAGCGCGGCCAGTTGAAGGCCGGGGAAACTTTCCTGGTCCATGGCGGGTCGAGCGGCATCGGCACCACCGCCATCCAGCTTGCCCATCAATTCGGCGCCAAGGTGATCACCACCGTTGGCAGCGCGGATAAGGCCGAAGCCTGCCGGAAGCTCGGCGCCGACCTGGCGATCAACTACCGCGAACAGGACTTCGTGAAAGAAGTCATGCAGGCAACGAAGGATCGCGGCGCCGATGTCATCCTCGACATGGTGGGCGGCGACTACATTAACCGCAACCTCGCCTGCCTCGCGATCGATGGCCGCCTGGTGCAAATCGCCCATCTCCAGGGCGCCAAAGCGGAGATCAATATTTCGCAGGTCATGATGAAGCGGCAGACCATCACCGGCTCGACTTTGCGCCCGCGCACGGTCGCCCAGAAGGGCGCCATCGCTCACGCGCTGCGCGAGAAAGTTCTGCCACTACTCGAAAATGGCAAGGTAAGGCCTTTAATTTACAAGATATTCCAACTATCCGAAGCCGCGGAAGGCCATCGACTCATGGAATCCAGCTCTCATATCGGGAAGATCATTTTGAAAACCTGAGACCGAGAGAACCAGACGGAGAGCCAGAAAATCAGACGGTTATCTGGAATTTCTGACAGCTTGGCTGCGCGGTAGCCGATTCAGGCGTTGCTACTAGATAATCATAAAATCAGAAAGTTACCCACGATACTTGCCGGCCTGGTTCCGCGTACCCGGCCGCATCTTCCACAGTTTCTCCTTGGCAGAACGGCCCTTGCGATGGTATTTCAGCCTCGGATTGGGTCGCAGCCTCGATAAGAACTTGGCGCGCCGCAATCGATCCCCAAATGGTCAAGCAGCGACTTGGCCGCCGCCGGCTGGAACCGGCGGCCGAGGAGGAGGAATTATGGCTACAGCACAGCTTTTAATGCCGAAAGCGACCGCCGTTTGGCTGGTGGAAAACACCACCCTGACCTTTGACCAGATCGGCGCCTTCTGCAATCTGCATCCACTGGAAGTCCAGGGCATCGCCGATGGCGAGGTCGCGATCGGCATTGTCGGTCTTGATCCGACCACCAACGGGCAGCTCACCAAGGAAGAGATCGTCCGCTGCGAGCAGGACACGACCGCCCGCCTGAAAATGGCCAAGGTCAGCATCCCGCTGCCGCTCAACCGCAGCAAGGGACCGCGCTACACGCCCGTTTCCAAGCGCCAGGACAAGCCGGATGCGGTCGCCTGGCTGGTGCGCTATCACCCGGAACTGACCGATGCGCAGATTTCCCGGCTGATCGGCACCACCAAGCAGACCATCGCCGCGGTGCGTGACCGCACCCACTGGAATTCACCGAACCTGCGTCCGCGGGATCCGGTGCTGCTCGGCCTCTGCACCCAGACCGACCTCAACAACGCGATCTTGAAGGCCCGCAAGGCCGCCGGCAAACCGGCGACCCTCGATCCCCTTCCCCATCCGGACGACAATCTGGAGCCCGGACAGGACAAGCCTGGCGTGCGCAACTTCGACATCAGCTCTTTCTTCCCGAACAAGAACTGAGCGCAGGAATTCGGCAGCTCCGCGGCTGGACGCCATCAACCCGATCCTTTAGTTTTGCTGTTATGATAAGCAAAATTAAAGATCATGGCGCTGACTAGCCGCGAGGCCGAGGTCCTGGATCTGCTGCGCCGCGATCCGGCGATGGCCCCGGCGGAGATCGCGTCCCGGCTGCGCATCACCCGCTCCTCGGTGGCGGTCCATCTGAGCGCGCTCACGAAAAAGGGCGAGATCACGGGTCGCGCCTATGTGCTGCGCAGCGCCGCCTATGCCGTGGTGGTGGGCGGCGCCAATATCGATATCAAAGCGCGGATCCACGGCGACACGATCTCCGCCACCTCCAATCCCGGCCAGGCGATGATCTCGGTGGGCGGCGTCGGGCGCAACATCGCGCACAATCTCGCCGGTCTGGGCATTGCGGTGAAGCTCCTGAGCGTCGTCGGCGAAGACCCGGAAGGCGACCGGCTACTCCAGGAGACCGCGGCTTCCGGTGTCGATATTGCCGCCGTGAAACGCGTCCCGGGATCGACGGGATTCTATTCCGCCGTGCTGGATCGCGCCGGCGAGCTTGTGATCGGCGTTTCGGCAATGGATATCCTCGAACGGCTGACGCCCGCCGATCTCGAACGCCATCGCCGGATCATCGACGGCGCCGCCTTCCTCGTCGCGGATTGCAATCTCGGCGCCGCTTGCCTGCAATGGCTG
>DASYDA010000045.1:0-25162 GCA_036499865.1 Dongiaceae bacterium
GCCGTGCCGGCCGGCGGCACCTCGGCGCCGCTGACCAGTGCCTTCGGCATCCATATTGCGCATATCCTTTCCGTCACGCCCGGAACGACGAAATCGCTGGACGAGGTCAAGGACCAGTTGAAGCATCAGATCGCCCTCGCCAAGGCGGGCGATACGCTGGATTCGCTGGTGAAGCAGCTCGATGACACGCTGGCGGGGGGCGCCTCGCTCGATGAGACGGCGAATAAGCTGAAACTGAAGCTGACCAAGCTCGATGCGGTGGACGAGACCGGCAAGGATGCCAAAGGGCAGGATGTCGGGCTGACCCCGGATGTGCTGAAGCTGGTTTTCAGCACCGATGCCGGCAATCTCAGCGCGGTGACGCCGCTCGCCAATGGCGGTTATGCCGTGGCGCAGGTTTCCGGCGTCACGCCGCCGGCCGACAGGCCCTTCGACCAGGTCAAAGAGCAGGTGAAAGCCGATTGGCTGAACGATGCGCGCAAGACGGCTGCCGATGCGAAGGCCAAGGAAATCGCCGACAAGGTCAAGGCCGGCGGCGATCTCAATGCCGAGGCGACCGCACTCGGCCAGACCGTGAAGCATTCGGCCTCCTTCACGCGCGGCAAAGGCGATCCCGGCAACCTCATCGACACCAGCTTCGCCGCTGCGATCTTCGATGCGAAGCTCGGCCAGCCGGCGGTGGGCGATTCAAAGGACGGGCCTGTCGTCGCCAAGGTCACGGCCATCACGCCGCCGGATCCCTCCGCTCACCCCAATGACGTCGACAATCTCTCGAAGCAGCTTCTCGGCCAGATCCGCAACGATCTTGCCGAGCAGTTCGGCGCCTCGCTGCAGCAAGAGATCAAGCCGGTGATCAACGAAGACGTGGTTAATTCCCTGCTGCAAGAATGATGCGCACCGAACCCTCCTTTGAGGATTTTTCCGCCGGCTACAGTTCCGGGCGGCCGCAGCTTGTCTGGACCAAGCGCGTCGCCGATCTGGAGACGCCGATCTCGGCCATGCTGAAGCTCGCCGACGGGCGGGCGAATGCCTTCCTGTTGGAATCGGTGGAAGGCGGCGCCACCCGTGGCCGCTATTCCGTGATCGGGCTCAAGCCGGATGTCATCTGGCGCTGCCGGGGCGACAAAGCCGAGATCAATCGCAATGCCCGCTCGGACGCCGATACCTTCCAGCCGGAACAGAAACCCTCGCTGGATTCGCTCCGTGCATTGATCGGAGAAAGCCGGATCGAGGTTCCGGTCGGCCTGCCGCCGATGGCGTCGGGCATCTTCGGTTATATGGGCTATGACATGGTGCGACAGGTGGAGAACCTGCCGGCCGGCAATCCCGACAAGCTCGGCGTGCCGGACAGCATCTTCCTGCGCCCCACCGTGGTGGCGGTCTTCGACAATGTCGAAGACATCGTGATCGTGGTGACGCCGGTCTGGCCGAAGATCGGCATCTCAGCCCGTGCCGCCTACAGCCAGGCTGTCGAGCGTATCGGCGATGTGGTGCACGATCTCGATCGCAGCCTGCCGCAGCAGCGCACCGATCTCGACCCGTTGCTGGAGCTGCCGGAACCCGGCTCCAACATGACCCCGGCGGAATACCGCGGCATGGTGGATCGTGCCAAGGAATACATCCTGGCCGGCGACATCTTTCAGGTGGTGCTGTCGCAGCGCTTCAGCCTGCCCTTCACTTTGCCGCCTTTCGCGCTCTATCGTTCACTAAGACGGCTGAACCCCTCGCCTTTCCTGTTCTTCCTGGATTTCGGCGGCTTCTCGGTGATCGGCTCCAGCCCGGAAATCCTGGTCCGGCTGCGCGACGAGACCGTCACCATCCGCCCGATCGCCGGAACCCGCCCGCGCGGCAAGACGCCGGAAGAGGATCGCCGCAACGCCGCCGATCTGCTCTCCGACCAGAAGGAACTCGCGGAGCATCTGATGCTGCTCGATCTCGGCCGGAACGATGTCGGCCGCGTGGCGCGCATCGGCTCGGTGAAGGTCACCGAGCGCAACATCATCGAATATTATTCCCACGTCATGCATATCGTCTCCAATGTCGATGGCAAGATCGATCCCCAGCACGACGCGATGAGCGCTTTGATGGCCGGCTTTCCGGCCGGCACGGTTTCGGGCGCGCCTAAGGTCCGCGCCATGGAGATCATCGAGGAACTCGAGCCGGAGAAGCGCGGCATCTATGGCGGCGCAGTCGGCTATTTCGCCGCCAATGGCGCGATGGATACCTGCATCGCCTTGCGCACGACGGTGGTGAAGGACGGCGTCATGTATGTGCAGGCCGGCGCCGGCATCGTTGCGGATTCCGTGGCGGAGAGCGAGCACCAGGAGTGCCAGCACAAGGCGCGCGCTCTGATCCGCGCCGCGGAAGAAGCCGTCAAATTCGCCCAGAGCAGCGGCAGCAACCGCTGAAAGGCTGCTGTCGCTAGCCGGTGACCCCGGTGTTGCGCTTCACGATCTGACTGAGCGGCACCAGCACGAAGCCGGCGGCTTCGGCCTGGGGAATCCATTGCTTCAGGACGGAGACCGTGTCCGGATGCGGATGGCCGATCGCGACCACATAGCCGCGCTTGCGGGCGATGGCTTCGGCGCGCGCCAATTGCCGGTTGATGCCGTTCACCTCGATTACGTCGTCGAGAAAGACATCGCGGACCACATGGGTGACACCCATCTCTCCGGCGAGTTTGTCACCGACCGACGCGGCGATGGTGCGGGAATCGAAATAGATGAGCCCCCGCTCCTTCAGGAAATCCAGAACCGTCCGCATGCCGGCGGTATCCTGGGTGAACTTGCTACCCATGTGGTTGTTGATGCCGACATAGCCGGAAAACTGCGAGAGGTCCCATTGCAGCCGGCGCTTGATCTCCTCGGTCGAAAGGCTGGTGAGCAAGGCGTTCGGCCCCGGATCGGCGCTGCGGCTGATCGGTTCCATGGGCACATGCACCAGGATCTCGTGGCCGCCCGCATGCGCGAGCTTGGCGATATGATCCGCATTGGGTGCATAGGTCATGATCGAGAGCGTGATCGGCGCCGGCAATGCCAGGGCGCCGGGAACATCCGTGGGCGCGGCGCCGACATCGTCGAGAATGATCGCGATCACGGGCCGTCCGCCGGTCTCGATCGACGCAACCGCATTCTTCATCCAGGCCTGTTTCGGGCTCGCCATCGGCTGCGGCACGGGCCGCACCGCTTGTGGCGCTGCGGCAACCTGCGGCGCGGGCGCGGCGGCCTGCGGTTCCGGCGCGGCCATTGACGGCGCGGATTGCGGGTTCGGGGGGACGGGATTCGGCGCAATGGTCGGGGCAATGACCGGCGCAATCGCGGGTGCTTGCGGCGGCGTGGTCTCCACGATGCTCGGCGGATTGGCGGGCGCCATGGGCGCTTCCGGCTCGGCGGTAACCGGCGCCGGCGCTTCGTCGATGCCGGGCTCGGTTTCCTCGACATAAGCCGGCGGCACCGTCGGTGACGGCGCCGCGTCTAAATTCTGAGCAGTCTTGGGGGCCGGCGGCAGGGCTTTTGGCGCCGCCGTATCGTCGGTAACCGCGATCGGCTTCAGTGCCTTATGCTCTCTTCCATCCAGCCAGACGACGCCCACTCCAAGACCGACTCCGATCGCGAGGCCGATGGCGACACCGGCGGCGAAGACCGATGAATGCGGCAGATGGAACACCGTCGCGCGCTTCGTCGCGGTGAAGATGCCCTTCCATGGCGCCTTCAAATTGGCCGTCAGCCGGTTCAGCGGTTTCTTCGCGGAACGCTTGCTGGGACGCTTAGACCGGCGTTTCGCCATGAATTCTCTCTACTCCTCGTCGATCTCTGCGGCGGTCGCCGGCATCGTGCGGAGGAGCTGCGCGTTGGCGATCAATCCCAGCAACCCGATCAGGGCGGAAAGCACGACCACTTGCGGCAGATAGGCTCCGGTGGCGGCGATCCATAGCCCGGGCAGGCTGAAAATATAAGCCAGAAAATAACCGTATCTCTCCCGGCGTCGGGTCTCCCGCGCCAGCCGAACGAGATCCAGCACGAGCCGAGGGTCTCTGCGCTCGGTCGCGGCCGACCAGCCGCCTTCCATCATCTTCCGTGGATCGGCGGCAAAACGCGCGCCCAGCAACAGGCGTGGGCCGATCGGCGATTCGGGCGCCGGGTCGCCGCGATACTGCGCGATGGCGGCGCGGAGCCCAAGGGTTTCCCATTCGGTCGCCATCGCCTTCCGCGCCATGCGGTCGTCTTCCACCAGGCGCAGGCCCAACGAGCGCGCAAGCTCGGCGCCGCCTTCGACACCGCGCCGATCCAGCAGCACGGTGGTGAAGCCGAGCCGCTTGGCGTTCTTGCACATCTCAGCGGCCCCCGGCTTCAGCCGTTCGCCGGCGGTGATCGCGCCGATCAGGATGGGATGCGGATCGAGCTGCGCCACCCAGAGTGCGCGCCGGCCCGGCAGCAGGCTGTCGCGCACCGGTGTTTCCAAGACGGAGGTTCGGATGCCTTGTCCGGCGATCCATTCCCGCGATCCCGCGATGAGGGTCTGCCCACCCTGGGTAAGGGCGCGGAAGCCAAATCCGCTTTCATTGGCCTCGGCGGCCCATTCGGCGATCGGCACCAGCAGCATCTTTCGCGCGACGGCGTAATGCGCAAGCGCGCGTGCCCAGGTGCTATGACTTGACTGCGTGAGGCTGGTGGCGGTTGCCATCAATTCGGCCGGCTCGACTCCCACGGCGGGGTGCAGCGCCAGGATTTCCAGTTCCGTGCGGGCGAGCACGCCGCCCCGGCCGCAGACCAGGGCCGTGACATCGGCCAGTTCCTCGATGGCGGAAGATCCATTCAATACCCATCCCATCGATGCCGCACGCGACCGCGCGCAGGCATAGACCAGCGGCCGCACCATCCCCAACCCGACCGGGACGAGAATTGCAAAGGTTAGGAGGGCGCTCTCGATCAGGGCAGCTCCGGCACCGCCGCGGATCGAAGTCGCGACGATGGAGAGAACCAGAATGGCGACGAACAACATCCCCGCGTTGCGGTTGAAACCGGGAGCGAAGGTCGGCGCAGGCGTGAAAGCCGGTGCAGGAAGCTTCGGTTCGACCATGGGCTCGATCAGCAATTCGTTGTCGCCGTTGCGAGCGCCGCGGCGAACCACATCGCCCGCACTTCGTATCGAGCCGACAAGGGCACCGCCGATCGACCCGTCATCGACCTCGGAACGGCCGCTGACGACGAGGCCGTCGAAGGGTATCAGGCTGCCCGGCGGAACGGCGACGGTGAGATTGGGCCGGATCGCTGCCGGGGCCATGGATACGGTCCGGCCAAGAATCAACCGACGCCCGAGCATCGCGGCGGTCGTCAATCCACAGGCCAAGGCAAAAGTCGAAAGGCCCATGCCGAGCCGCTCCGGTTCGACCTCGCTCACGCCGACCAGAGTGCCATGGGCAAGGGCCGCCAGAACGCCCAGCGCCAGGAGGATGGTGCCGCCCATGCCCCGCTGCCGGAAATCCCGGCCGGCGGCGATCGCGACCTCCCTGCCCAGGCCGAAACAGGCGAGGGCGGAGAGCGCGGCGATCAGCCAATAGTTCTGCAGCAGCAGCGGCCGGAGCTCGGGCGACCGCCAGGGCACCCATGCCGCCAGAATGAGCCCCGCCAGAGCCAAGCTGATGGTCAGATTGGCGGCCATCGGCAGCCAGAGGGCGATGCCCCGGCCGGGATTCGCGGCCCTCTTGTCGCCCCGCCCGCGGCTTGCCATTTCCCCTGCTCCATGGGCCAAATCTCCACGGGTCAAATCTCCCGGGGGCAAATGCCTGGGGTTTGGTTTGCTTCCCTCCTCCAACATCGCCTGCTAAACTCGCTGCCCACTTGATGAATCGGCCAATGACATGTTCATCCTAATCGACAACTACGACAGCTTCACCTACAACCTGTTCCATTATCTTGGGGAACTGGGCGCAAGGCTCGAGGTCCATCGCAACGACAAGATCTCGGTCCAGGCCGTGATGGCGAAGCATCCCCAGGGGATCATTCTCTCGCCCGGCCCCTGCGATCCGGACAAAGCCGGGATTTGCCTCGATCTGATCTCCGCGGCGGCGGGCAAGATCCCGCTGCTCGGCGTCTGCCTCGGTCATCAGGCGATCGGCCAGGTGTATGGCGGCAAGGTGGTGCGAGCGCCGAAGCCGATGCATGGCAAATTGTCGCGGATCCACCACACCGGCAAAGGCGTCTTCCGCGACGTGCCGAACGATTTCGCGGCGACCCGGTATCATTCGCTGACCATCGACCCGGCCAGTTTCCCCAAGACGCTCGAAGTGACCGCCGAGAGCGATGACGGGATCATCATGGGCCTCGCCCATCGCAGCGACCAGGTCTATGGCGTGCAGTTCCATCCGGAGAGCATCGCCTCGGAGCATGGCCACAAGATTCTGGCCAACTTCCTGCAGGATTGCGGCACCAACATCCCGGTCGATAAGGTCGCGTGATGAACGTCTCCGTGCGCGATGCCGCTGCCCCGAATGTCACGGCCGCCGGCGATTTCAAGGTCCTGCTCGGCATCGTGGCGCAGGGAAAGACCCTGACCCAGGCGCAAGCGGAGCAGGCCTTTGGTATCCTGATGGCTGGCGATGCGACCCCGTCCCAGATCGGCGCCTTCCTGATGGCGCTCAGGGTGCGCGGCGAGACCATCGACGAGATCACCGGCGCGGTTAAGAGCATGCGTGAAAAGATGGTGCGCATCCAGGCGCCGGCAAACGCCATCGACGTCTGCGGCACCGGCGGCGATCATTCCGGTACGCTGAACATCTCGACGCCAGTCGCCCTGCTCTGCGCGGCCTGCGGCGTGCACGTGGCCAAGCATGGCAACCGCGCGGCTTCCTCGAAGAGCGGCGCCGCCGACGTTTTGCAGAAACTGGGCGTCAATATCGATGCCGATATGGCGGTCGTGCAACGCTCCTTGGACGAGGTCGGGACCTGCTTCCTCTGGGCGGCGAAGCATCACGGCGCGATGAAGCATGTGGGCCCGACCCGCGCGGAACTCGGCACGCGCACGATCTTCAATCTCATGGGCCCGATGTCCAATCCGGCCGGGGTGAAACGCCAGTTGCTCGGCGTGTTCTCGCCGGATTGGCTGGAGCCGATGGCCAATGTGCTGCGCAATCTCGGCACGGAGCATGCCTGGCTGGTGCATGGCAGCGACGGGCTGGACGAGATCACGACCACGGGGCCGACCCGGATCGTCGAGCTTCGCCATGGCGCCATCCGCGGCTTCACCATGGCGCCGGAGGATTTCGGCATCGCGCGTTCCGATCCCGCATTGCTGAAAGGCGGAGATCCCGCCGGCAACGCCCAGGCGATCCGCGAACTGTTCGACGGCATGACCGGCCCCTACCGCGATATCGTGCTCTTGAACACGGCGGCCGCTCTGGTGATCGCCGAACGCGCCGCCGATATTCCGGGAGCCCTGGATCTGGCTGCCGCGGCGCTGGACCAAGGCAAGGCCCGCGACACTCTGGCCGCGCTGGTTCGGGTGACAAACGCCGCCGGCCAAGCGTAAGGTCCGACCCATGAGCGATGTTCTTTCAAAAATCTGCGATGACAAGCGCGAGCACATCGCGGCGCGCAAGCAGGCCGTATCGCCTGCCGAGATGAGAGCCAAGGCCGAGGGCCGCAACCTCATCGATCCGCCACGCGGCTTCGCACGGCGCCTGGAACAGGCCAAGGCGGCGGGCCGCTTCGGCCTGATCGCCGAGATCAAGCGCGCCTCGCCCTCGAAGGGATTGATCCGCGAGGATTTCGATCCCCCGAACCTGGCGCGGGCCTATCGCGACGGTGGTGCGACCTGCATCAGCGTCCTGACCGACCAACCCTATTTCCAGGGTGAGGATGCCTTTCTCACGAATGCGCGCATGGCGGTGGATCTGCCGCTGCTGCGCAAGGACTTCATGCTGGAGCCCTATCAGGTCCACGAAGCGCGGGCGATCGGGGCCGATTGCATCCTGTTGATCATGGCGATGCTCGAGGATGCGCAGGCCGCCGAACTCACCGCCGTCGCGGGCGATCTCGGCATGGACTGCCTGGTTGAAATACATGACGGCCAGGAGCTCGAACGGGCGCTGAAGCTCGATGCCAAGCTCATCGGCATCAACAACCGCAATCTGAAAACCCTGACCGTCGATCTCGCAGTGACGGAAACGCTGGCGCCGCGGGTTCCGCGTGACCGGCTGGTGGTGTCCGAAAGCGGGTTGAACAGCACGGCGGATCTCGAGCGCATGCACCGCGTCGGCACCGCGCTGTTCCTGGTGGGGGAAAGCCTGATGCGCCAACCGGACGTCGCTGCCGCGACCCGGGCGTTGCTGGGCGATCGCGCCTTCCATCCGGATCGGTCCGCGGCCTGAACGGGCATGAGCGGCCTCACCCATTTCGACGCCGAGGGCAATGCCCGCATGGTCGATGTCTCGGATAAATCCGAGACCGAACGCATCGCCACCGCCAAGGGCAGCGTCATCATGGCGGCGGAGACCGTGGCGCTGATCAAATCCGGCGGCGTCAAGAAGGGCGACGTGCTTTCCGTGGCACAGCTCGCAGGGATCATGGGGGCCAAGCGCACGCCCGATCTGATCCCGCTCTGCCATCCGCTGGCGCTCTCCTCCGTGCAGGTCGAATTGTCGATCGATGAAAGCCGTTCCTCGGTGGAAATCGTGGCCACCTGCAAGCTCAAAGGCCGCACCGGCGTCGAGATGGAAGCGTTGACTGCGGTCTCCATCGCGGCGCTCACCGTCTATGACATGGTGAAGGCCGTGGATCGCGGCATCTCCATCACCGATATCCGTCTCACGCATAAGAGCGGCGGCAAGTCCGGCAGCTTCGAGGCCGAGTGATGATCCCGGTCCAGGAAGCCATGGACCGCATCCTCGCGGCAGTCACACCACTCGGTTCTGAAATCGTCGCCATCGACCGTGCGCTCGGCCGCGTTCTGGCGGAGCCGGTGGTGGCGCGGCTCGATCACCCGCCCCAGGCGGTCTCCGCCATGGATGGCTACGCGGTGCGGGCCGCCGATGTCGCCACATTGCCGGCGCGTCTGCGGGTGATCGAAGAGGTCGCCGCCGGCAGCCTGCCCAATAAAGCGATTCATACCGGCGAGGCCGCGCGAATCTTCACCGGCGGCGCGGTGCCGGAAGGCGCCGATACCGTGGTCATCCAAGAGAATTGCACCCGCGATCGCGAACATGTCGCCGTGGTCGAAGGCAGCCATGCGCGCGGCCGCCATATCCGCTTGGCCGGCAACGATTTCAAGCAAGGCCAGGTCGGGATCGAAGCAGGCCATCGGC
Organism: Dongiaceae bacterium; assembly: GCA_036499865.1. Classification (GTDB taxonomy): domain Bacteria; phylum Pseudomonadota; class Alphaproteobacteria; order Dongiales; family Dongiaceae; genus Dongia. The sequence continues at coordinate 9,302 of DASYDA010000045.1, forward strand.
TGACGCCGTCGCATATCGGCCTCGCCGCCGCAATGAATTGGCCTTGGCTCGCGGTCACCCGCCGGCCGCGTGTCGCTATCGTTTCGACCGGCAGCGAGTTGGTGCATCCCGGCGAGGCGCTGAAGCCGGGCCAGATCGTCGGCTCCAACGGGCTCGCCCTCGCCGCTTTCGTGAATGCCGCCGGCGGCGAAGCGATCCATCTCGGCATCGCGCGCGATGATGAGAGCGCCCTCTCGGCCTTGATCGATCGGGCGGCCGGCGCCGACCTGCTGCTGACCAGCGGCGGCGCCTCGGTTGGCGACCACGATCTCGTGCAAGGCGTGCTGAAATCCAAGGGGATGACCCTCGACTTCTGGAAGATCGCCATGCGTCCCGGCAAGCCGCTGATGTTCGGCCGGTTGAACGGCATGTGCGTGATCGGTCTGCCGGGCAATCCGGTCTCGGCGCTGGTGACTTCCACTCTGTTCGTCGGCCCCGCCATCGCGCGCATGCTCGGGCTCCGCGGCGTCCATCCGCGCGTGATGCGCGCCCGGCTCGCGATCGATCTTCCGGCCAATGATCTGCGCCAGGACTACTTGCGGGCCGAGCTTCGGGAGGACGAGCGCGGGTTGATCGTGTCGCCGTTCGGCAAACAGGACAGCGCCATGCTGACAGCCCTCTCGCATTCGGGGGCGCTGGTGATCCGGGCGCCGCACGCGCCCGCCGCCGCCGCCGGCAGCGAGATCGAGATCCTGCGGTTGAGCTGACCCTCCTGACAGGCTGGGATGTCGGAATCATGGGATCCGCTTGACTTTTCCACGAACTAAACTAGAACATCACGTCAGTTTTTGGTTTGTTCCGGCTGTGGGTAAGTGAGTCGATGCCGCGACTCGATGCAGACCACCACCCCACGGGCCGCCCTACGAAAGGACCGACGCGATGCTGACCAGAAAACAGCGCGAGCTGCTGCAGTTCATCCAGGAGCGCCTGGCGGATACCGGTATTTCGCCCTCCTTCGACGAGATGAAGGACGCGTTGGGTCTCAAATCCAAATCGGGCGTGCATCGGCTGATCACCGGCCTGGAGGAACGCGGCTTCATCCGCCGTCTGCCGCATCGCGCCCGCGCCCTCGAGGTAACGCGTCTCTCGGACGATCAGATAACGCGGGCCGAGGCGCCCAACAAGGCGGCGCCTGCGGGGAATGGGGAGGCCGGACGTCGCGGCTTCGCCGCCAATGTCATTCGCGGCGATTTCACGCCAAGCCTGCCCGGCGCCGTGCTGGCGACGGCGGCCGAAACCGTGCAATTGCCGCTCTATGGCAAGATCGCCGCCGGCACGCCGATCGAGGCTTTGCGCGACAGCAGCAACGCCATCGACATCCCGGCCAGCATGCTGGGCCGTGGCGAGCATTATGCCCTGGCCGTCGAAGGCGATTCCATGATCGAAGCGGGAATCCACAACGGCGACACCGTGCTGATCGAACGCTGCGAGAGCGCCGAGAACGGTGCCATCGTCGTGGCGCTGATCGACGGCAATGAAGTCACCTTGAAACGACTGCGGCGCAAAGGCGACTCGATCGCCCTCGAACCTGCCAACCAGGCGCATAAGACGCGGATCTTCGGCCCGGACCGGGTGAAGATCCAGGGCCGCCTGGTCGGCCTGATGCGGCGATACTAGTTCTCTTTCAGATCATCCTCATCGGGATCGAGCGCGGGCGCTGAATCGGCTTCCGTCGAATCGTCCACGCTTGTGCTTTCCGGAAGCGGATCGCCGATCAACCGCCCGGCGCGCAGGTTCTCCCGCATCTGATCCATGACCCAGGGGCGGTCGCCCAAACTGGCCGCGACGCTCGCGATATGGATCGCGCCGGCGGCATCGATGCGGACCGCATAGGCGCCGCCGCGCCACAGATCGAAACGGTCGATGGTCGCGGCTGGATGCGGACAGGCGCGGCGGATGGGACTGGTGCTGACGACCAGGTCGGCGCGAGAACAATCCTCGGCCAGTGCATCGCCGGTCAAGGCAAGCGCGATGGTCCGTCCATTCAGCCTGTAGACGCAGCCCAGGGCGTCGCAAGTCAGCGCATCGGCATTCGGATCGTCGGGAAGCGGAAAGCGCACCGCCTCGATTTGGGCATTGCGGCGCAGCCAGGTTTCGGCCGTCAACCGCGCGGCGCGGGTCGAACTCAGGCGGTAGCTGCCATCCGCTTCCTTGACGGCGATCAGTTTCGCGTCCGATGAAATCAGCAGATCCGGGTTCTGCGTCAGGTAGGCTGCCGCGACGCCGGCCAATACCGGTGCAAGGCCCAGCAGACGCCACCGGCTCCGCATCAGGCACAGCGCCGTCAAGCCGAGCATGATGGCGACCAGCCCCGATATCGGCAAAGCGCCGACCATGACGATGGCTTTCGGCCATGCCGTGACCTCGCGGGCTATCCACAGGATGGCCTCGCAGCCCCAAGCCATGGCGTCCCAGAACGGCGCGTCCCACCCAAGCGGCATCAGGAGGAGTGCCAGCATGCCCATGGGCATCACCCAGAATCCGGTAATGGGCACCGCCAGCATATTGGCGACGACGCCATAGGTGCTGAGGCGGTCGAAGTGATACATGGCGAAAGGCGCCGTCATGAGGGTGGCGACCATGCTGGTCATCATCATGGTCGCCAGCCAGTAAAAGCCGTGCCGGAACAGGTGCGCTGCCCGACCGAACCAGTCGGTGGCATCGTTGCGCCCGACCCGCCAGCGCGCCAGCGGTTCCCGCAGCGCGTCGAACGCGGCGATCAATCCCAGCACGGCGAAGAACGACATCTGGAAGCTGGCGCCGACCAGGCTTTCCGGCTGCAGCAACAATACGGCGATGGCCGCCCAGGCCACCATGCGCAGCGAAAAGGGCGAGCGGTCCAGCATGACGCCAAGGAAGACGATGGCGATCATGATGAAGGAGCGTTCGGTCGGCACGGTGGCGCCCGCGAGCAACGAATAAAAGCCGGCGGCGGCGATCGCCAGCGCGGCCGACCATTTCTTGATCGGATGGCGCAGCGCCAGATATGGAACCAGTGCCATCAGGAAGCGCAGCCCCACGAAAAAGAGGCCCGCCGCCATGCCGATATGCAGGCCGGAAATCGACAGCAGATGGGCAAGGCCCGATACCCGCATCGCATCCGTATCGGCCTTGCTCAGCGCCGTCTGGTCGCCCACGGTCAGGGCCCGCGCCATGGCCCCCGCTTCGCCCGGCTGCAAGGCGGCGATGCGATGCCCGATCGCGAAACGCAGGCCGTCGATCCAGAGCAGCATCTGCTGCCGAAACGTAGGGCTGTCGGCAACCGCCACGACATGCGGCGCACCCATGGTGAAGCCGGTCGCGCCGAGCTGCTCGAAATAGCTTTGCCGGCGGAAATCGAATGCGCCCGGCGCCATCGGCGGCGCCGGCGGCTGCAAATTCGCGAGCAGATCGAGCCGTGCACCGAGACGGATATCGTCGGCGCCTTTGATAACCCGCACCCGCAGCTTGACCGGCGTTTCCTCCATGGGCAGTTCCGCGATCCGCAGGTGATCGAGGGTGACGCGGATTCCGCTCGGCAAGGGTTCGATCTCGGCGACCCGGCCGGTGACATGGGCGAAGGCGATGCGCTTCTGCAATTGCGGGGCCGCGACCAGGGCGGCCCTCACCTCCGCCGCGAAGAAGCCAAGAGTAAGCGCCAGCAGGAATGCTGCGCCGATCGCCGCCACGGGCCGGGACCGGCAAAACAGAAGTGCTGCAATCGCCGCCGCCAGCGCAGCGGCTCCGACCCAGAGCGGTGGCTCCACGGGAAGCGCGAAGTAGAAGGCGATGCCGAGGCCGATAGCGACCGCCAGCCAGCCGGGCCAGTTCGGCCGCTCGCCGGCGAGAAACGTCTCGACCCGCTCCTGGATCGCACCCATATGAATGATCGCCCCGCCCCCGTCCGCCCCGCGTACGCCTCGGTCCTCGAATGCCAGGGCGGCCTTCGATTGCCAGGGCGGGGGGCAGATGTGCTAATTACCGGGCGGATTCCCTCTTTTTTCAACCGGATTTTCTCGATTATGAGCGTCATCACCCGTTTTGCCCCCTCGCCCACCGGATTCCTCCATATCGGGGGCGCCAGAACGGCTCTCTTCAACTGGCTTTATGCCCGCCATCACGGCGGTCAATTCCGGCTCCGTATCGAGGACACCGACCGCGTCCGGTCCACCGAAGCGGCGATCGGCACCATCATCGAAGGCATGCGCTGGCTTGGCCTCGATTGGGACGGCGAGGTCATCTACCAGTTTGCACGCGCATCACGGCATGCCGAGGTCGCCAACAAGATGCTGGCGGAGGGCAAGGCCTATCGCTGCTATTGCTCGGTCGAGGAACTGGAGCAGATACGCATGGCGGCCATGGCGGCCGGCAAGCCGGTCCGCTATGACGGCCGCTGGCGGGACCGCGACCCGAAAGACGCGCCGGAAGGCGTCAAGCCCGTGATCCGCATCAAGGCACCGCAGCATGGCGAAACCATCGTCAAGGACGAGGTCCAGGGCGAAGTGCGCGTCGGCAACGAGCAGCTCGACGATATGGTGCTGCTCCGGAGCGACGGTACGCCGACCTATATGCTGTCGGTGGTGGTGGACGACCACGACATGGACATCAGCCATGTCATCCGCGGCGACGATCACCTGACCAACACCTTTCGTCAGGTGCAGATCTATCAGGCGATGGGCTGGGATACGCCGAGCTTCTCCCATATCCCGATGATCCACGGCCCGGATGGGGCCAAGCTTTCAAAACGCCACGGCGCGCTCGGCGTCGAAGCCTATCGCGAAATGGGCTATCTGCCGGCCGCCTTGCGCAACTACCTGCTGCGCCTCGGCTGGTCGCATGGCGATGACGAGATCATCTCCACCCAGCAGGCAGTGGAATGGTTCGATCTCGGCGCGGTCGGCCGGTCCCCCTCCCGTTTCGATTTCGCCAAGCTCGATAACCTGAATGGGCATTACCTCCGCGAAGCCGACGATGCCGCTCTCGCGACCGAAGTGGCCGCGCGGCTGAATGCCGCAAGCGATCCCGCGATCCTGGACCGTCTCCGGCACGGGATGCCGGGTCTGAAGGCGCGGGCCAAGACGCTGAAGGAACTGGCGGAGAATGCGACGATTTATGTGACGACGCGGCCCATCGCGGTGAACGAGAAGGCGCAGGCTTTGCTGACAGACCCGGCAAAGGCCCTGCTTTCGGGGCTGAAGGATATTCTGGTCGCCGTAGAGGACTGGACCGCGTCCCGCCTAGAACTCGTCGTCCGCGAGGTCAGCGAGCGGGAAAAAGTGAAGCTCGGGCAGATCGCGCAGCCTTTGCGGGCGGCCCTGACAGGATCCACCACCTCTCCGGGGATTTTCGAAGTGATGGAAATCCTCGGCCGGGAGGAATGCCTCGGGCGGATCGGCGACTGCGTCTGATCTCCATTTTTACAGATTTCTTACGGCTTTTCCGCCTCGGCAGTCATAGACCGTTAACGATGCTTCTGATAATTTTGAGCCGAATTTGCCGCGGCGCAACATTCCTTCCTGCGCAACTATTGTCCGGATACGATTGCCCCCAATGAGGTACCCCATGGCGAAGACAAAGACCGCAACGAAACGGGTTCTAGCGGAGAAGGCCAAGACTCCGAAGAAGACCGAGAAATCGAAAGCCGTTAAGACCGATATCAAGGTCAAAGACAGCGGGATCAAGCCGGCCCCGCCGAAGGCCTATACCAAGGTCACGGTGAAGGACGACCGCACCGGCCAGAACTGGGATCTGCCAATCCTGAAGGGAACCGTCGGCCCCGACGTGGTCGATGTGCGCAAGCTCTACAGCGATCACGGCCTTTTCACCTACGATCCGGGCTACGGATCGACAGGCTCGACCCAGTCTGCGATCACCTATATCGACGGCGACGAAGGCATCCTCTCGCATCGCGGTTACCGCATCGAGGAGCTGGCCGCCCATAGCAGCTTCATCGAGGTCTGCTACCTCCTGCTGGAAGGCGAACTGCCGAACGCCAAGCAGAAGAAGCAATTCGAGAAGGACATCACCTATCACACCATGCTGCACGAGCAGATCGCCCGCTTCTTCCAGGGCTTCCGCCGCGACGCGCATCCGATGGCCGTGATGGTGGCGACGGTTGGCGCGCTCTCGGCCTTCTATCACGACAGCACGGATATCCACGATCCGCACCAGCGGATGATCGCCTCGCATCGCCTGATCGCGAAGGTGCCGACCATTGCGGCCATGGCCTACAAGTATTCTGTCGGCCAGCCCTTCGTTTATCCGCAGAACCATCTGAGCTATGCGGAAAACTTCCTGCGCATGACCTTCGCGGTGCCGGCCGAGGAATACAAGATCAACCCGGTGGTCGCGAAGGCCATGGACCTGATCTTCATCCTCCACGCCGATCACGAGCAGAACGCATCCACCTCGACGGTGCGCATCGCCGGTTCCTCCGGCGCCAATCCCTTCGCCTGCATCGCGGCCGGCATCGCCAGCCTCTGGGGCCCCGCCCACGGTGGCGCCAACGAAGCGGTTCTGAAGATGCTGGCCGAGATCGGCGACAAGAAGAACGTCGCCGACTACATCCGGCGAGTGAAGAACAAGGAAGACAACACGCGCCTGATGGGTTTCGGCCATCGCGTCTACAAGAACTACGATCCGCGCGCCGCGGTGATCCGCAAGGCCTGCCACGACGTGCTGGATGCCCTCGGCAAGCGCGACGAGCCTCTGCTCGACCTCGCCATGGAGCTGGAAAGGGTCGCCCTCAACGATGACTATTTCATCTCCCACAAGCTGTTCCCGAATGTGGATTTCTATTCGGGCATCATCTTGCAGGCGATCGGCTTCCCGACCTCGATGTTCACCGTGCTCTTCGCCGTCGCGCGCACCGTCGGTTGGGTGGCGCAGTGGAAGGAGATGATCGAGGATCCGACCCAGCGCATCGGCCGTCCGCGCCAGCTCTATACCGGTTATGGCGAGCGGCCTTACATTCCGATCGAAAAGCGGAAGTAATCAGCTTCCAAACAGAAAAGGGCGGCCGAAGGGCCGCCCTTTTCTTTTGCGCAAACCGGAAGGGTTACTTCACGAGGCCTTCCGCTTTCAGCACTTCCTGGACCTTCGGCCGTTCGGCCACACGCTTCTGAAAGGCCTGCACATTCGGGAATTCCGAAAGATCGACATTGGTGTGCCCGGCCCAGTTGGTCACGGTGAACAGATAGGCGTCCGCGACCGTAAACTTGTCGCCCATCAGATAGGATTTCCCGGCCAGAAGCTTGTCCAGGAACCGATATTTGTTGGCGAGATTGGTGCGCGCGATCTTCTTGTATTCATCGGGCACCGTCGGATTGAACAGAGGGCTGTAGCCCTTGTGCAGTTCCGAAGTGATGTAGTTCAGCCATTCCTGCACGCGATAGCGCTCCGGCGAGCCGGCCGGCGGCATGAGGCCGGCTTCGGGCTTCTGATCGGCGAGATACTGCACGATCACCGGGCCTTCGGTAAGAACCTGGCCGTTCGCCATCACAAGGGTCGGGACCTGGCCCTTCGGATTGACGGCCAGGAAATCGCCGCCGCTTTCGGTCTTCTTGGATTTCAGATCGGCTTTCTCGACATCGACCTTCAAGCCGAGTTCATTGATGACGATATGCGGCGACAGCGAGCAGGCGCCCGGCGCGTAATACAGTTTCATGATGTCCCCTTATGGCCGGCTGTGACCCGCCGAGCCGTTACGTGCCAGCCAATTCCGCCGGTGCTCCCGGCGGTTATTTTTGAATGAGCTCGATCTTGTAGCCGTCGGGATCCTCGATGAACGCGATCACCGACCCGCCATGCTTCATAGGTCCGGGCGGACGCGGGATCTTCACGCCTTCGGCGCCGAGGTTCTCGCAGGTGCCGTAGATGTCCTCGACACCGACCGCCAGGTGACCGAAGGCGGTGCCGAGTTCATAAGGCTGCTTCTGGCCCCAGTTATGCGTGAGCTCGATCACCGCGTTGTCGTCTTCGTTTCCGTAGCCGACGAAGGCCAGCGTGAATTCGCCGCTCGGATAGTCCGTGCGGCGCAGCAGTTTCATGCCGAGATGGCGGGTGTAAAAGTCGATCGACTTGTCGAGATCGTACACCCGGATCATCGTATGCAGCAGTTGGTTGGCCATCTCAGCTCCCTTGCTGTCAGGTATCCCGGATCATGGCGGCGAACGTCGCCTCGGCCACCGTCTGATCATTGACCTTCGCCACGCCGGAAAACTTCCAGACCATCCCGCGGCTGCGGTCCTTCTTCACTTCGAGCAGCAGCCGGTCGCCGGGCACCACCGGTCGGCGGAACCGGCAATCATCGATGCTCATGAAATAGACCAGCTTCCCCTCGAAAGCCGCACCCAACGTATGCACCACCATCACGGCGGCGGTCTGCGCCATGGCCTCGATGATCAGCACGCCCGGCATCACGGGGTCGGACGGGAAATGCCCTTGGAAGAACGGCTCCCCGATCGACACCTGCTTGATCCCCACAGCACCGACATCGGCGATGAGGTGTTCGATGCGGTCGATCATCAGGAAAGGCGGCCGGTGCGGGATCATCTTCATGATCCCCTTCACGTCCACCGTCAGTCCACCGGTGGTTGCGTTGGCAGCGGCCGTATCGGCGGCGATGGTATCGGCTTCGGTCATCTTTGAACGATCCAGCGGGAAGCGGCGGCGCGCTAGAATTTGACGCTCGGCAGCGTCTTGTTCAACCGCTGCAGCACTTCGTTGGTGATGTCCCATTGCGGCGGATAAAATTCCGCGGCGGCGCGGTTGAGGACCAGCGTCATGCCGTGGCCCTGCATGACGTCCCGAACGATCTTGCCGGTGGCGTTGAGCAGAACTTGCTGCGCTTTATCGACGCGCAGCTGAAGCGCCTGCTTGTTCTTCGCGAAATCCTCCCGGATCTGATCGTCCTGCGCCGCGAGTTGCTTGCGCTTGGCGATATAGTCATCCTGGGTGATTGGTGGATTGGCGCTGCGCTGGGTATCGAGCTGCTGCGCCTGGGCGCGGAGCCCTTCCTCCTTTTTCTCGGAGGCGTCGCTCAGCGCCTTCAAACTGGCATTGGCCTGGGTCATGAGCTGCTTGCCGGCGGTGGAGTTGGTCAGGATATCCTGAGTCCCCAGGATCCCGACTACAACCGGGAGCTGGGCCGCCGGTTGGGCCGGTGCCGTGGTGGTTTGCGCGAGCGCGGGATTTGCGACTGACGCGGCACAAAGCAACAGCACGGCCGCGATGGCGGGACCGGCATACCTGTTGGCAAGGCGAGAGAAGTGATTCACGTAACGATTCTCCAAATGTGGCGCTTCTGTCAGATGGCTTGCGGTGCGGTTAAAAATTCGTTCCGAAGCTGAAGCTGAAAAATTCGGTTTGATCCTGAGACTCTTTGAGCACCGGATAGGCAACGTCGATTGCGAGCGGCCCAAACGGCGAAACCCAGGTGAGGCCAGCGCCCAGGGATGCGCGGATGCTCGCGTCGTCGTCGATCGGCTCGTTGTTGGAATGCTTGGCGTCGGTCCCGGTCACGATGCCGAAATCGCTGAAGACACGTCCGCGAATTTGATACTCCTGCGGAAGACCGAGCGGGAAGCTTCCCTGCACGGTGCCATCCCACAGGAATTGCCCGCCGATCGAGCCGGAACTTTTCTTGGCTTCGCTTTCGCGAGGCCCGGCGCCGCGCTCCTTGAAGCCGCGCAGGCTCCCTATGCCGCTCGAACCGCCGAGGAAGAAGCCGTCCGGATAGTGCAGGTAGTCGCCGAACAGCGGCTGGATGTATCCGATTTCGTTGGAAACCGAGAGCGTGACGTCCTTGGTGACCGGGTAATAATAAGATCCCTGCAACGTACCGCTGATGTACCGGACGTTTTGACCGATCCCCAGGTCTTCTGCGGGGTTGGGGACAGCGAGATTGGTATCCAGCGTGACGAAATATCCCGAGCGCGGATCCTGAAGGTCGTCGCGCCGATCATAGGTGAGCTTGCTCTCGATGACCTGGCGGAAATCGTAGCCTTTCTCGTCCTTGATGGACTGCGCGTCCTTGTGGTCCACATTGTAGATGCGGTCGGCCGTGATCTTGTAGGAGAGCGTGTTGCGCAGATATTCGGAAAGGTCATAGCCCATGCGCAAGGCAAAGCCGCCATCGCGCTCGAGATAGGTGCCGGGATCGAGGCGTCGGTAGAAGAGATCGAAACCGGCGCTGATGTCCTTATCGAGGAAATAGGGATCGGTGAAGCTGATCGAGCCCGAGGATTCCTTGCCCGAAATCGTGATGTTGGCCTGCGCGTCCATGCCTTTGCCGAGCAGGTTCCGCTCGCGCAAGCCGACGGAGCCCAGGGGACCGAGAGCCGTCGAGAAGCCGGCGCCGAAGGTGAGTTCGCCGGTAGACTGTTCCTTGACCTTCACCTTGATGATGGTCTTGTCCGGACTGGTGCTCGGCACCGTCGAAATATCCACCGTTTCGAAGAAGCCGAGATTCCGGAGACGCTGCTCGGTGCGGCGCAGCTTGGCGGTGCTGAAGGCGTCGCCTTCGGCCAGGCGGAACTCCCGCCGGATCACCTTGTCCTGGGTCCGGACGTTGCCCGAAATATCAATGCGCTCGACATAGACCTTCGGACCCTCCTGGATGTCGTAGGTCAAGTTGAGGATATGCTTCTTCGGATCGCGATCGATGCGCGGCCGGACATCGACGAAGGCATAGCCGAGGCTGCCGACCCGGTCGCTCAAGGCCTGCACCGTATCGTCCACCTTGCTGGCGTCGTACCAGTCGCCCTCTTGGCTGGTCACGTCGGACTGCAGCGATTTTGGGTCGAGATCCTTCAGCGTGGTCTTGATATCGACCTTGCCGAGCTTGTAGCGCTCCCCCTCTTCCACCGTGAAGGTGATGAAGAAGGCCTCCTGGTCGGGCGACAATTCCGCAACCGAGGAGATGACCCTGAAATCGGCGTAGCCCTCCGACAGATAGAACTTCCGAAGGTCTTCCTTATCGACCGTGAGGCGATCCGGATCGTAGGTGTCCGTCGTGCTGAGGAAGCGGTAAAACGCGCTCTCCTTGGTGGCGATCTGCTCTCTCAGGTTCGAATCCGAAAATTCCTTGTTGCCGACGAAATCGATCCGCTCGACTTGCGTGACATCGCCCTCGTTGATTTCAAAAACCAGATTGACGCGGTTCTGATCGAGCTTGATCACTTTCGGATCGACTGTGGCCGCAAACCGCCCGCTACGCCGGTACAGGTCGAGAATCCGCTTCACGTCGGCCTGGACCCGGGTCTGGGTATAGACTTGGCGCGGCTTGAGCTGCACCTCGTTGCTGAGGGAATCGTCTTTGATCCTGCTGTTTCCTTCGAAAGCAAGCTTGTTGATGATCGGATTCTCAACGACCGCCACCACGAGATTGTTCCCGTCGCGCCGGAGATTGACGTCGGCGAACAGGCCGGTGGCGAACAGGTTCTTCAGCGCCTTATCGACCCTCGCGGCGTCGAATGGGTCGCCGGGATTAAGCTCCATATAGGAGCGAATCGTATCGGCTTCGATACGCTGATTGCCCTCGATCACGACTTGCTGGATGGGATCGCCACTTGTGATTGTCTGAGCCAACGCAGCCGCCGTCAGGCATGGCGCGGCGCAGAGGCCGAATCCCAAGGCCAATCGCAGCAGAAACCCCCGCAGAAATGACATTCCCCAAAGCACCCGGTCAGGTAAACAGCGACTTAAGATAGTCAAAAAACTTCAAATAAACCAAGTCATTCCAGGTCGCAAATACCATCAGACTCAGAATCAGCGCCAGCCCCACCCGCAGGCCCCATTCCTGCGCGCGCTCCCCCAGCGGCCGGCCCCGCACCGCCTCAATCGCGTAATAGACGAGATGCCCTCCATCGAGCATTGGAACTGGAAAGAGATTGATCAGCCCGAGGTTTATCGAGATCGAAACCGCAAATCCAATGGTCGCGAGTACGCCGAGCTGGGCAACCTCGCCCGACATTTTCGCGATTCGCAAAACGCTGCCGATATCCTCGGAGGACCGTGCTCCGGTGACGGTCTGCCAGAGGCTGATCAGGATGACTTTGACCTGGGTGTAAGTATCCGCGCCGGCGGCTGCCACGGCCTCGATCGGATTGACCTGGGTCCGGGTTATCGAACTGCCGTTGTTCTGGATGCCGAGCCGAGGGACACGCTGTTCATGCCCGAAAATGTCCTTCACGACCTCATAGCGAGGCTGGGCGGTCAGCGTGATTTGCTGTCCGCCGCGAAGAATCGTCAGAACCAGCGGCCGGTCGAGATTGAGCTGGACCTGGAGAGCGAGGTCGCTGAAGTCGTCCACGGACGAGCCGTTCAACGCCTGGATACGGTCTCCCGGCAGCACACCAGCCGCCTGGGCGGCTGAATTCGCGATAACCTCATCGACGACGGGATCATTGTGCGGCTGCCCCAGGGCCAGATAGATGCCCGCGGTCACCACGATCGCCAGGATGAAATTGGCGGCGGGACCGGCAACCACGATCGCCATGCGGCGCCAGACCGATTTTTCCTTGAAGGAAACAGCTTTTTCCTCGGGCGTCAGCGGAATGTCCGCTTCGCCTTCCAGCATGTTCTCGCCCTGGCCGAACATCCGTACATAGCCGCCAAGGGGGATCGCGCTGAATTTCCACCGCGTGCCGCGCCGGTCGGTCCTGCCGAACAATTCGGGGCCGAAGCCGATGGAAAAGACTTCGACCCTGACGCCGCATAGGCGTGCAACGGTGAAGTGGCCGAGCTCGTGCACGAACACGAGAACGGTGAGGATCACCAGGAACCAGAAGCCGTAGTGCTGGATATCGTTGAAAATCTGCATCAAACGTCCGGATAAGGCGCTCCGGCTACGCCTCCCCAGGGCAGCCGGCCCGGATTGTCTAGCACATCGCCGCGCCTAGCCATAGCCCAGAAAAGGCTGTCACGCCAATGTGTTAGGTTATTGACCGCCGGTAAGGTGCTCAGTTCCGACGCCGCTGAGCGATCGCCTCGCAGGCGGCCGTCCGGGCCTCGGCATCGGTCTCGAGCACATCGTCGATATCGACTAAAGGCCGGTTGGCGACCCGGCCCAGCACCGTCTCCACCGTGGCCGCGATTTCCATGAAACCGATCCCGCCACCGAGAAAGTCGGCGACCGCCACTTCGTTGGCGGCATTCAGTATCGTCGCCGCCCGCCCGCCCGCTTTGAGCGCTTCCCGGGCCAGGCGAAGTGCCGGAAATCGTTGGGAATCCGGCGCTTCGAAGGTCAATTGGGAGGCTTTGGTGAAATCGAGCCGTGCCGAGGGCGCAGTGATCCGCTTCGGCCATCCCAGCGCATAGGCGATCGGGGTCCGCATATCCGGAGTCCCGAGCTGCGCCAGGACCGAACCGTCTTGGTAGGCTACCATGCTGTGGATCACCGATTGCGGATGAACCAGGATCTCGATCTGGGATTCGGGTAAATGGAACAGGTGGTGCGCCTCGATCAGTTCGAGGCCTTTGTTCATCATGGTCGCCGAGTCGACGGAGATCTTGGCGCCCATCGACCAATTGGGATGCGCCACCGCCTGAGCCGGCGTCGCGGCCGCCATTTCGGCGATGGATTTGGTGCGGAACGGCCCGCCGGAGGCGGTCAGGATGATCTTCTCGATGGCGTCGATTTCGTCATAGTCGAAGACCTGGAAAATCGCGCTGTGCTCGGAATCGACCGGCAGCATGACGGCGCCGCTTTTCGCCACCTCATGCATCATGAATTCGCCGCCGCAGACCAATGTTTCCTTGTTGGCAAGGCCGACCATCGCGCCGCGCCGGACGGCCGCCAGCGTCGGCTCCAATCCCGCGGCGCCGACGATCGCCGCCATCACCCATTCCGCGGGACGCGCGGCCGCTTCGATCACCGCCGCGCGGCCAGCGCCCACTGCGATATTGGTTCCGGCGAGCCCTTCCTTGAGCTTGCCGTAGTGCTTCTCGTCACCGATCGCGACGAAGCGCGGCTTCAGGCTGCGCGCCTGCTCGATCAGGCGCTCGACATTGCTGTTCGCAGTCAGCGCATCGACCCGGTAGTGGTCCGGATTGCGCTCCACGACGTCGATGGTGCTGCAGCCGACCGAACCGGTGGAGCCGAGAATGGTGATCCGGCGCGAACCGTCCGTTTGCGGTTGCGGCGCCGCATGTTGCCTCGCTTGCGTTACAGCCATGTCAGCACACTGCTCCCAATCGCGTAATTCAACCCGGCCACCGCAGCCGCCACGGCCATCAGACCGTCGACGCGGTCCAGCGCACCGCCATGCCCGGGGATTATATGACCGCTATCCTTGACGCCAAAGTGCCGTTTGAAGGCGGATTCGGCGAGGTCCCCCGCCTGTTCCACGATGGCAATGGCGCCGCTCAAGGCCGCAAGCGGCCAGATGCTTGGTTTATCCAGCAACGTGCCCGCGATGGCGCCGACGACCGCGGCGGAAACGATGGCGCCGATCAGCCCCGCCCAGGTCTTGTTCGGGCTGATACGGGGCGCGAGTTTGGGGCCACCGATGCTCCTTCCCGCGGCATAAGCGCCGGTATCGGCCGCAATCACTAGGGCCACGACCCAAAGGATTTGCTGCAAACCGATGGTGGGGTCTGAGCGAAGCGCGATGATCGCGGTGCAGGGTACTGCGACATAGATGAAGCCCGCTCCGAACCAGAGTCCGGCGAGGTGCTGGCGCGGCATCGCGATGAGGGCGGTAAGGAGGACGCCGACCATCAGCGCAAGCCAGAGATTGGGCAAGGCGAAGCCGGACCAGGCCCAGAAACTCAGTGCGGCCAATCCGAGCACGATCAACACCGTCGTGACGATCGTCTCCCCGAAGGAATCCCGGCTCCGTGACGAGACGCTGCACCATTCCCAGATCATCACGCCGCCGAAGACGATGACCAGCAGATTCCACCAGGGAAACCCGAAATAAGCCGCAAGCAGGACGATGGGAATGAGAACGGCCGCGGAGATCAATCGCAAGGTCAGCGACGATGTCCGCTTGGCAGTGGGATCAGCCTGCGCCGCCATAGCGACGCGTCCGGCCGAGATATTCCTGAATGGCGGCGTTGAAATCGTTCTGATCGAAATCCGGCCACTGGCGTTCGATGAATACGAACTCCGCATAGGCGCATTGCCAGAGCAGGAAGTTGCTGATGCGCTTCTCGCCGCTGGTGCGGATCAGCAGGTCCGGGTCGGGTATGTCGGCCGTCAGCAGAAATCCGGAGAAGTTTCGTTCATCGAGCTGGTCCGGCGTCATCTTGCCTTCGACCGCGGCCTTCATGGCCTTACGGGCGGCGGCCACGATTTCCGCACGGCTCCCATAGCTGAGCGCAATGGTGAGATGCAGCTTCGTATTGGCGGCGGTGCGGTGTTCCGCATCGGTGATGAGCTGCACGATATCGCGCCCCAGGCGATCGCGATCGCCGATCACCGAAAGCCGGATCCCGTTGCGATGCAATTCCTCGATCTCGCGGCGCAGGTAGTGCCGCAGCAATCCCATGAGGTCGTCGATCTCGGAAGCCGGTCGCTTCCAGTTTTCCGAGGAAAACCCAAACAGGGTGAGATATTGGACCCCCGCTTCCGCGGCCGCCTTCACGCTCCGCCGGACGGCCTCCGCCCCGCGGCTGTGGCCTGCCGAGCGCGGCAAGCCGCGCGCCCGGGCCCAGCGTCCATTACCATCCATGATAATGGCGACGTGGGTCGGAAATCTGCCCGAACCTTTCTCCGTCGAGGATTCGACGCTGTTGTCGGGTATCGGCTTGGCGGTGCCGGTTTGCTTCACGTCAGACCTGCAGGATTTCTTTTTCCTTGGCGGCGAGGGTGTCGTCCACCTTCTTGACGTGCTCGTC